>NZ_JBEUEL010000003.1:0-142192 GCF_041725775.1 Pueribacillus sp. YX66
GCTTCATGTAAACTTGAGAACGTGTGTAGTGAAGAAAAAGCTTTTCGTCTAATAAACTCAACACTTCGCTCTACATGTCCTTTCTCATTACCTTTTCCTGGATTGCATAAGCGGATATGAAATCCGTAGTAGTTTGATAGATGCTTCATACTGTCTGTAATTTTCCGCTCTGTCCCGATGAATCTTTTAACAACCGTGCGCATATTATCGTACGTGAAGACGGATGGAATGAACCCTATCTCGTCAACAAACTTTGAATGCACATCTAAAACACAAACTTTTGATTCAGATTGATACAGCTTAGCGAAACGGTAGTTACTGTAAGCTAGTGTAAAGACAGCTAAGGAATAACTTTTTAGTTTTCCGTCAATCTCTAGCTTGACTTCACCCCAATCAAACTCAACTTCATGCCCCGGTTCTGAGTGTCTTCGAATAAAGACTTCTTTTGATTTTGCAGTTTCTTCATTCACAAAATTGCGTACCGTTGTATAGCTGATCAAATGCCCGTCATTAAGCAGCTCCTCATGCATGTCTATCATTTTCATTTGTTGCTTTCCCATGTAGTGCTTTCTTTTCCACTCATTGTCCCTTATGTATCCACGTAGTTTCGTTTTGATTTCATCGGTTAAGACTCGTTTTCTGCCTCGTCTTTTTTTGTAAGTGGGTGGCTTTAAAATCTCTTCTGTAAGCGGAAGGTTACGCACATCCTTCTCTTTACTGTTCTCAAATTCTTGAATATATTTCGCTACTGTATTCCGTGATTTTTTCATCTTCTTGGCAATCTTTCTTTTACTCATCCCTTCTAAATGTAATTGGATAATTGTTTGTTTTTCTGTCAACGTAATCACTCCTAAGATATCCCCCTAACTAGAATCGTTAGGGTTATTTTCTATCAAGAGTGGATCAGTTTTCAATTGTCATGGTGGATCACTTTTAAGTTACCATATACACCGAAACGGTTCACAAGCAACCTGAGATTGCACAAGCATCCTAAACAACGTAATGGAGGCTTTACATGGAGAGGCGGGCATGATAGCCTCGTTTGGCGGTGCCGATGCTGTGACATCTGGCTTCTCGGCAGGTGAATCTTGCCTGTAGAGGCTCCATGTCTTGCCTTTATGGATCGTCCCACTCCCACATTCAGAGCGAAAGGAGAGAAAACACATAACTTAAATTTTTTCTCTTTGTGTTTTGACAAAGGGGGCATTACAATGAGTCCAAGATGGTATAATTGTTTCAATACTATTTATGCAGAACTATGGAGTGTTTTAGATGATAATAGATCTTTTACTCGAATATGGACGCCAAATCAAACAAGTAGAAACACTTGGCAATGTGATGCCTAATAAAATTACTAAAGTAAATGATAATGGATTTTATGTTGAAACAAATAGTTCCAGAGGAAAGTATAAAACTGGTAAGTATGAGAGTCCATATGTTCTCGTTAAAAAAGAATGGATAGTAGAAGCTTGGGAAATACTTTGCAATAAAAGACAATGTACATATGAAGATTTTAAGCACATTGGACGAAGACAATCATTTATTATGGCTTTTTTTGTAACACTACCATTTATTGAGGAAGTTAAATATAAAGGTAAAGTTTTTATCCAGTTTAAAAAATACCAGACGGATGATTTACCTTCAGAACGATATCAAAATGTGATAGAATTTTTGAATGACATCGTAAATGGAAAATATGATCCGGATAGGCTTAGTCAACAAATCCAGGATGATAAGATATATCGATTAAAGTCTCGAACAAGACTCGATTTAAGAATATTAGGATTTCTTAATGAGGATTATCAAAAAAATCATATGATACTTCAAGAGTATTCGACATCTCCTGATAAAACAAAATATTTGAGAGAACTTATGTTGAAATCTCCTTATCTATCAATGGTGTTTGAGTTGCTTAAATATTTAAAAGCTTATTCTTTGTCTGAAAAACGCCAACTATTGATAGAGGTAGGACGAACTGTAGTTTACAATTCGCGCGGGGATAATCTTATGGTTGAATCAGTTGCAAGTGAGAGAACTCGTAATCTTCTCACATGGTTTAAGAACGTGGGTTTAATCGATGAAAAAGGAGATCCTATTGAATTGGGACAAATACGTGATTTATTTATCAAAATTATGAATACATATCTCGACGCCAAAAGGGATCCCTTCTCTGGCCATCCAATCGGTTCAGTACTTAGGAGAGATCTCCCGGATGAATTAAACAAACTGTCTTTTATTCAGCAAGAACGATATTTGGTTAGAGGTTCCGTTGGAATGGGAAATTGGGCATTTGTGCCTTGGTTGGCAATTATGGATAACAAAGTTACGACCACTACCCAAGAGGGTTATTATATTGTGTATCTTTTTAGTGAAGACATGAAAAGGTTATACCTCACACTTGCTCAAGGCGTAACAGAATCTTCTAGGGATCAAATGGCAAAAAGAAAAAATAAAATACGAAATGTGATTCAAACTGATCCAAAAGTAAAGAAGGATAATGATATTCAACTTGGTGATAGTCAAAAAGCAAAACAATATGAGTTCTCGACAGCCTTATATATAAAATATGAGTTAGATGATTTTCCTTCTGACCAAGAATTGATAAATGATTTAGAAAAAATGATCGGATACTATCAAACTTTTTATAATTATGATTCTCAAGGTACTGAAGAACATAGCGAGGTAAAAGAGAATCAGCCAATCTTTGCATCAAGTGAAGAATTAATTGATCACATTCACACTTACATTTCAGGAAAAGGCTTTTTCTATTCAAAAGAAAATATTATGAACTTGTATCTTTCATTAAAAACAAAGCCTTTCGTTATTTTATCAGGCATATCTGGAACTGGGAAAACACAAATTGTGAGGAACTTTGCTGAAAGTTTAGGTGCCACTGTTGATAATGGTCGACTCATGATGATTCCAGTCCGTCCAGACTGGAGTGATGGGTCGGATTTATTAGGTTATACCGATTTGAAAGGGAAATTTAATCCAGGTCCTTTAACGATTTTGTTACAAGAAGCTTCTAAACAAGAAAATCGGGACAAGCCATATTTTATATTGTTAGACGAAATGAATTTAGCAAGAGTGGAGTATTATTTCAGTGATTTATTAAGCATCATGGAAAGTCGTGAATGGAAAGGCGATCAAATTGTCACGGATTCCATTCGATTAGACAATGAAAGTGGGAAAAGTGTTAGTATTCCAGATAACGTGTATATGATCGGCACTGTGAATATGGATGAAACGACACATCCGTTTAGTCAAAAGGTTCTTGATCGAGCGAACGCCATTGAGTTTAACGATGTAAAGCTAGATGATTTTTCATTTTTTGATGATGAAACTGCGTTACCAGAACCTGTCGAGGTTTCAAACGTTTTGTTACGAGGGCAATATATTCGATTGCAAGAAGCTTATAGTCAAGAAAAAGACTTCATTCATAAAGTGACCGAAAAGCTTGTAGAAATTAATTCAATTTTAAGTGAAATGAATGCGTCATTTGGTTATCGAATTCGTGATGAAATTTGTTTTTATATGATTCATAACAAAAACGCTCAGTTATTAGACGAGGATGAAGCATTTGATTTTCAAATACATCAAAAGATATTACCTAGACTGACGGGCAGTAATGAGCAAACGTATCGTGTGCTTAAAAACCTTTACCAATTCTGCACGAATCGCATTGTTGAAGACGATCAAATCGATACATTAAAAGAAGATTTGGAGCATGTGACATATCCTAAATCAGCTTCAAAGTTGGCTGATATGATTAGGAGGCAGTTTGAAGATGGCTTTACCTCCTTCTGGTTCTGATGAATCCGTGACTCAACTCGTCGTTATTGAGACATCTGAACTCTCGCTCTACATTAAAGGAAAGCCATATCAGGAAAAGTTTGAGAGCTTAAAACGATACAAACCGATGGCTGATGGCTTCATTGAAACGATGCAATTTTCCTGTAAAGGTGTGGGCTTAGAGTCTGTTGAAATATTTGATGTAAGCGAAGGACGATTAATTGAAAAAGGGGAGCATCCGCCCATCTTTTTTGAAAACGGTGTGTATCAACTTGTTGTCGAATCGAAACGTGGGAAAACATTAATTTTTGACCATGAGCACCCCGGTTTACGTAAAGCAATAGGACCAGTTGGTAAAGATGGTCGCATACTTATTGGCAATTTAATCTTTACAAATGAAGTTGGACTGACAACTTTTCAGATAAAAGAAAACCGACGTATTTTACTTGAAGTGACGTTGGAAATTTATCCGACGAAACTTGATTATAAAGAGGATTACCAACAGTTGTTAAAAGAAGTGAATGATGAGATCTATAATTTGGCGTTTGACTTCCTGAGAAAAACGTTCTTAGGTTCTTCACCAGTGTATTCAGGAAAGCCATCTCTCACGGAATTTTACCGTCTTTTGCAACATTTTTATAAGCAGTTTCTACAAGCGATTGAACGCATCGAACAACAACCACATCATCAATTGGTTACTCAATATCGTTATGTTCGTGGCGATCAAATGAAACGGATCGATGGAACAATTCGGCGAAGATTACAAAGAAGAGCGAGTCTTTTTGAAGATGTTCAAAGTGGTCTTTCAATTCATGGACGCGAAGTATTGCCACGTAAAGGTTGGACATTTAAGCAAGACCTATCCTTTGATACGTTAGAAAATCGATTTGTGAAGTGGATGATGGAAAGGTTAATTCATAAGATTGCACATCTTTACGATAAACTTACAGAAAAACATGGATTTTATGATAAAAAAGTAGATGAAGACTTATTGGTGCAAGTTTCAGCAATGAGACAGCAATTACTTCATAAAATAAGACAGCCGTTCTGGCAAGATATTGGGAAACTTGATCGCACGGTGATGAGTCTTGTTTTACAAATGAAGCCAGGATACAAAGAAGCTTTTCGCATTTACCTTATTGTCTCAAGAGGGTTAACACTTCAAGGTCAACTAATGAAAATGTCAGTAAAAGATATTGCGACCCTTTATGAATATTGGACATTCCTTAAGATGGGGCAGATTCTTGCAAAGAAATATGAGACGGTTTCTCAAAATATCGTAAAAGTGAAGCGGGACGGATTATTTGTTGATTTAGATCAAACGAAATCAGCAAAACGTGTGTTTAGACACCCGTTAACTCACGAGAAAATTATCTTGAATTTTCAAGCAAGAGGGAAAGGTTTGCCCACCGTGCCTCAAAAACCAGACATTTTGATAAGTATTGATAAAAAGGATCAAGCATTTCCGTATAATTATGTGTTCGATGCGAAATACCGAATTGATTTTGCTGCACCAGGTAGTTATTATGAATACCAATATGAGGAGCCAGGACCATTAGAAGAAGATATTAACACGATGCATAGATATCGGGATGCGTTAGTTGTTCAACAAGAAGGTCCTTATGAAAGACATGCTTTTGGCGCGTATGTGCTTTTTCCTTGGAATGATGAGTTTGGGTACCAATCCCATCATTTTTATAAAAGCATTGATCAAGTGAACATAGGTGGCTTACCGTTTTTACCGAGTGCCACTTCTCTTGTCGAACAATTTGTAGAAAGATTAATTAATGCAAGTCCAGAAGAAATACACCAAGAGGGTATTTTACCACGTGGAACTTTAGAATATTGGCAATCATCGTTAGAAGAAAAAGTTATCGTTGGAAATGTGAATGGCTTAGACAGATATCATGCACATATGCGTTATCGTTTTTATCATATTCCTGTTCGTCGACTAAAAGGAAATTGGCATGAAGCACGTTATATTGCGCTTTATGTCCCGCAAAAAGTATCGTCAAAAGCTGAAGTGCGAAACGGGATTACGTACTTTGGAAAAATTGTTAGTACAGATATAGTGAAACGATCAGATATCAAGGAGATTCCATCAATAAACGAAGAAAGGTACGTTCAATTCCATGTTGATGGTTGGCGCAGATTAGATCATACGATTGGTCCTGTAGGTTATGGAATCATATCATACACATTTACAACGCTTCAAATGTTAAAGCGAGCCCGTGAACTTCCGGAACTTTTCGTAAAGTCAGAAGAAGAACTAGCATTATGGCGTATGTTGCGTAGATTGCATCAAAAGGTAAACATTGATTTAGATAGTCGATCCCTTGATCTTGCAAATCGGATTAAGGCTTATTCGATTCAGGGGTTTAGATTTTTCATTCGTGAAAAAGAGCGGACCATAGAAATATCAAGACGTGGAAGCATTATTAAAATCTACTCCTTAGATTTATTAAGGAATAGCCCATCGACTGTTTTTCGAGAAATTGCTGAGATGTTACGAGAAAAGTAAAGTTCATGTTTTGAAATATTTTATTTAGATATTCACTACTCTTTTAAAAAGAGTGGTGTATTTTTTTAATTTTCTATCACGGTTTTGTATATAAATCTATGCTAAAATAATCAGTCCATAAGTTTTTCCAACTCTACTTGTTTTTAAGTCCCTTTTAACTTCTAAAAGTAGTATAATAGTAGCGGGTATAAATCTAGTATTATCATTGATTCGGAGAAGATGTGTTTGGTGTCGTTTTGTTTAACTAGGTGCTTAAGCAGAGCATCTGTATTCATTCTGCAAATCATAATTATATAAGGTGGTTAAAATGGGCGGCGAACAAACTGAAACAGACGTTATTTTAATTGGTGCTGGGATCATGAGTGCGACGTTGGGGACTCTTTTTAAAGAGTTGGTGCCTGACTGGAACATTACCGTACTTGAGAAGCTATCAGAAGCTGGAGAGGAAAGCTCGAATGAATGGAATAATGCGGGAACAGGGCATGCTGCATTATGCGAGCTCAATTATACTGACGAGAAACCAGATGGCTCTATCGATATTAGCAAAGCGATTAAAATTAATGAACAGTTTCAGGTCTCATTGCAATTTTGGTCTTATCTCATCAAGAACAAGATGATCCATAATCCACAGGACTTTATTCGGCCATTGCCTCATATGAGTCTAGTACAAGGAGAGGAAAATGTAACGTTTTTAAAAAATCGCTTTGAAGCGATGTCAAACAATCCTCTTTTTGAAGGTATGCAATTTTCTGATGACCCGGAAAAACTAATGGAATGGATTCCGCTTATTATGCAAGGTCGTACCTCGAATGAACCGATAGCAGCAACTAAAATTGATGCGGGTACGGATGTTAACTTTGGTGCGTTAACGCGTATGTTGTTTGAGCATTTGAAAACGAAAAATATTAATATTCACTACAACCATCGAGTCGATGATCTTAAACGGGCTAGCGATGGTTCGTGGCGAGTGAAAGCGAAAAATCTCAAGAGTGGTCGTGTTAAATACCATAAAGCGAAATTTGTTTTTATCGGTGGCGGGGGAGGTAGCCTTCCTTTGCTGCAAAAATCTGGTATTCCTGAAGGTAAACAGATTGGAGGATTCCCAGTTAGTGGAATCTTTTTGGTGTGTAAAAATCCGGAGGTTGCTGCGCAGCATCATGCAAAAGTGTATGGTAAAGCGAAGGTCGGTGCGCCACCAATGTCTGTCCCACATCTTGATACACGATATATCGACAATAAAAAAACGTTGTTGTTTGGACCATTTGCTGGCTTTTCACCAAAGTTCTTAAAAACAGGTTCAAATTTAGACTTAGTCACTTCAGTTAAACCGAATAATGTGTTAACGATGTTGGCAGCGGGCGCAAAAGAGTTATCATTGACGAAGTACTTAATCCAGCAATTGATGTTAACGAAGGAACAGCGAATGGACGAGTTGCGTGAGTTTATTCCGAATGCGAAAAGTGAGGATTGGGAGATTGTCGTTGCGGGTCAGCGAGTGCAAGTGATTAAAGATACAGAGGAAGGCGGTAAAGGAACGCTTCAGTTTGGTACGGAAGTGATTACTTCCGCCGATGGCTCAATCGCTGCATTGCTAGGTGCTTCACCTGGCGCTTCTACTGCCGTACACGTTATGCTCGAAGTTATTAAAAAATGCTTTCCGCAACATTTAAAAACGTGGGAACTGAAAATTAAAGAAATGGTGCCGTCTTACGGCCAGTCACTCATGGAAAACCCGGAGTTACTTCACGATATTCAGACGCTAACCGCGCAGACGCTTGGCTTAAAGGATGATACAGAACGAAAATCTCAAATTTTACAGGAAGCGTAAATTTGCCAAAACGGCAAGTTTACGCTTCTTTTGGTGTGATCGGAAAGGGTGTAGTCTATAGGGTGCTAGTCGCGAGCCACGAAGGCAGAAGTAGTGGTTAGTTAATTCGCGGTGACGCGGAATCTGAAGGAAGCGAGCGGCAAACTTCCGGTCCGAGGAACATGAACATCATATGAAGCTAGGTATCACTGGACGAGTTTGCCAAACAAAACAAAGTCCTTTCTGCCAAAGGTGATACAGAGTAAATGAAGCGGATAGATGGAAGGAAAGATTACATCCTTACCTTGAGAGGTCCGATGGATACGTGAAGTCCCTTTCATAACCTGCTTAGAGATATGCAGCTGAACCATCAGGAGTCAGCAGACGTCATAGTACGAATCGGTCTAGAATGATTCGGAAGGACGGAACAATGAAGAGAGAATAGCCCTTTGCATTCAGTCGGTCATGATGAACACAGAAAACATGAGTACCTCACTTGAGGGAGGAGACGGTGAATTCCGTTGGGGAACCGTTTGGAGGGTGGAGTGACCGCTGGCGCTATTCACGGAAGGACAGAATAACGATGCTTTTGAATCAAATTCTATCACGACAGAAGATACTTCTCGCACTCAAACGAGTGGAACAGGATAGAGGGAGCCATGGTGTAGATATGATGCCCGTACAAAACCTACGTCAGCACATTCTCGAAAACTGTTCATCCATAAGAGAAGCTATTCTTAAGGGTACCTATGAACCCATGCCCGTCCGTAGAGTCGAGATCCCGAAACCTGACGGCGGCATTCGGCTACTCGGCATCCCAACCGTGACAGATCGTTTTGATTCAACAAGCCATGGCCCAAGTACTATCGCAGAGATATGACCCAACCTTTTCTGAACACAGTTATGGCTTCCGCCCTAATCAGAGTGCCCATGCTACAGTAAGAAAAAGAATATATCTAGGATGGGTACAGATGGGTAATAGACATGGACTTAGAAAAATTCTTTGATAAGGTGTATTTCGCAAATGAAAATTGAACCATCTTAATTTGATGCTGTTCACCAGTTTAGATGGTAATTATTTGAATCTGCACAGGCTTGACACGTAGCCTCTATGGGTAGACTTATTTGCGAAAGCGTGGTTAGCACCCCACCAAACGCTCAAGGATATCATACCCACCTCTCTATATAAAGCCAATGGAGTTTAGAAAAGTTTAAAAATAACTGGTTTAGGGCGAGCATTTTTTAATTATCATCACATCATCTGGTTCAATTTTCTATTAACATTTACAAGATGTCATATTCGAATGGAATATCGACTGAAGAAGCTGAACCAATACTTAATCGGCTGGTGTGGTTATTTTGCAATGCAATAGAGGACACTGCATCCACCTTTGAAAACCTAGATGGTTGGATACGTCGGAGACTTCTCGCATGTGCTTATGGAAAGCTTGGAAAAAGCCAAAGGCAAAGATACATAACTTAGTGAAACTGGGAGTATCTCACTGGCAAGCCTATGAGTGGAGAAACAGTCGAAAAGGCTATTGGCGAAGCGCAAATAGTTCGATACTATATCGAACTCTTGACATCTCCTATTGGAGAAGCTGAGGGCTCAGAAGTCTACATGACCGTTATGAATTCTTGCGTTACCAACCTGAATTGAACCGCCGTATACGGAACCGTACGTACGGTGGTGTGAGAGGACGGAGGTTAATCACCTCCTCCTATTTGATTTAAGACTAAATACGTCTTGTCTGAAATTGAAGTTACTTTTTTGTATTCAAAATTATTTATTTCCTTTTAATCCCATAACTTATTGCCCGGGATTTGAGTAAGTGTTCTTTCAATTGCAAGGTTGTTTAATAATTACGTCATTCCTAGAAAGCAGGTCCCTGGGTAGGAAATGCCCCAATCTTTTGACCTCAGTATAAGTTAATCCTTATCCAAGTTGCGTTTTATTTACACTTCCTCTTAAGGGTTCAGATGGCCACGTCTTAATTGTTTCAACTGCATGTTTTAGAATTAGGACGAATAGTATGCCGATTTCGACAGATATTTACCTTTGATCGTGAAATGACAGGACTTTTTATTGTTTTATGCAGTTGTATTACAAACCAAGCAAGACGTCGTAAAAAAATCTAATTAGCAGGTATATTCATTCGTTGTGCTGTTTTTCGACCAGCATCGTATTTGTAGAGAATGCCATCATATGGAAGCCAATCAACTGCAAATGTATCCGGGATAAGGAGACATTTCACACTTTTGACACAAAGTTTAATACAAAAAATTCTACTTCAGGAATGTCTAAAATGTGTACATTGTTCGAAAATTTAATCTCCTCGTCTTGGGCATAAAGTAGAGGGAGTAGGGGTAAAATCAAAAAATTCCATTTGATTAGTTTCTTCGAATATCGATTAGAAGAAGGAGGTTTATATAGGTGAAAACACTGATGTTACCATTTTACGGTTATATTTCCTTTTTATTCTGAAATAGTAATTACTAAAAAAATATGTAGACCTGTTTTTGTTTGTAATAAACAATTCGTAATAGTCTTCGAAGATTATTTTCCTTTTTGTCAATAGGTGCTATAGTAAAATACAGTATTTTAGTATACTTGTTGAATATGCTGAAAAGACGAGAAATGAAGTTTAAATAATCAAAAATAAGAGCATAGTTTCGTTTTCCTAATAACCTAAGCCTATCACTAAATGCATGTAAATGTATCCAAAAAAAATCTGGATACTACCGAGGTCTTGTCTCTTAAGGTTTGTTCATTCTAGATAAAAAGACGCTCTTCATATAAATAATCAAGTTTGTTGAACTAATGCCGTGAATCGTTATGCTTGTTTAATCGTTTCATTAAGATGAAAAAACGAATATCACTTCGTTGTGACAAACACTGAAATTTAGTTTTTATTAGGAATAAGTTATCAATTCACTTTTAACCCATGCCATACAAACATAAATACTTGGTTTGCTATTTGTCAGATAGAGGTGTTCTCTTTTCGTTTACAGATATCCAGCTGCATAGATGGTTCGAAAGAAAGAGTCACTTTAAATTACCTCTGTCTGCTTACATATTTTATAATTTTCAACTAACGTAAAAGCTTAAGATTAGAACGATAATGCATGAGGAGATGATTTTATTTTCTAAGGGAAATTAAAAAAACTGACTTCAGAAAATTAACGGACTGATTTAGTTTAGTTTGTAGGGGGGGACGGCAATGGGGTTAAAAATAACAATTGCTTTGTACACAATCTTTTTTATTTTCCAAGTTTTATACATCTTTGTTCCTTTGTTCACAGTGAAAGGCGGCCGGTACACAGAACGGTTGAAAAAAGAAAAAGGAATGTCTATTTTAGTTCCTGCTTTTAACGAAGAACATATCATTAAAAATTGTATTCAAAGTATTTTGCATATTGATTATGAAAACTACGAGGCCTTTATTATCAACGATGGATCCACTGACAGAACAATGGACGTACTTCATAGTTTGCTGGATTTACAAACTGTTAAAAGAGAGAAAGCCAATAGATTATTGCATAAAAAAGTAAAGAGTGTTTATCAATCAAAACGATATCCAAAAATATATGTGATTGATAAGCAGAACGGAGGAAAGGCAGATTCGTTAAATACTGGAACTGACTATGCCGCATTTGAAAATATTATTACTTTAGATGCAGATAGTGTTCTTGATGTAAATTCTTTGCAAGTAATTAACACTGCTTTAGAAGATGATAAAGTGTTAGCTGCAGGAGGAATGGTTCACATTGGTCAAGCTTTCCATGGAGATTATACGAATCCAAAACCTTATTTCAAAATTTCGAATCTATTAAAGTTTCAGTTTATCCAATATTTAGCTAATTTTTATTTATATAAGTCGACTCAAACAAAATTTAATGCGTTAGCTATTATTTCTGGTGCTTTTGGTATTTTTAAAAAGGAAATATTATTTGAAGTTGGAGGATATCGCATTACAATTGGCGAGGATATGGATATCACTATGCGTATCCAGAGCCTGATTAAAACAAAGTATAAAGATGCGAAAGTAAAATTCATTCCGGAAGCAGTATGTTACACGGAAGGTCCGGAGACGTTGAAAGATTTATTTAAGCAGCGCATAAGGTGGCAAAAAGCGTTTATTGATTGCATCATTAATTACGCAAAATACTTGCCTACAAGATTTAAGCCCAGCCTGACTGTTTTTTTAATCGTTGATGCGTTGTTATTAGGATCACTTACTGCTTTCCCGACTTTAATCGTTCCGTTTATCATTCTATTAACTGGGAATGGAGCCTATTTGGCGTTAATGTTATTCAGCTTCTCTTTTAGTTTGGGAATCTTTCAAAGCATAACATCCATAATCATTAACAATCGATTAGGGCATGGTTTTACGGCAACTGATCGTTTGCGTTTATGTTTGTTTATACCGTTCGAAATAGTTACGTATAGATTTCTAGGCGTTCTTTTTAATGTATTTGGAACAGTAGGTTATTTCATTAATAAAGATAGTTGGAATAAAGTAAAGCGAGTCGGTGATAGCCACCAAGACTACGGAAATGATCTTTCTGAAAACGGAACAGTTATCCCAATTAACCGCGATAAAGAGAAATTGGGCTAGGAGTGAGTTATTATTTTAAAGAAGTACATAAATCATATTGTTATTACAGTTTTTTTAATTCATTTTTCTATTTTAGCCGCATTCTTTGTACTTAATTTTAATACTATTGCAAATAGCAAACTTGAATTTTCTAAAGCAAGTGCTCTAGAAATAGATTACAATTATGAGTTGCGAAAATTTGGTCCTTTTAAAACAAATGAAAAAGCTGAAAAAATTCCTGTTTTAATGTATCACCGAATTATTTCTGAAGAAGAAATTGATGAAGACATTCATCATTACCAAGGAAAGTTATTCGATACGATTGTTACGCTGGAGCAATTTGAAGAACAGATGAAATATCTTCATGATAATAATTTTACGACATTAACATTGGCAGAGTTTCAAGCGTTTATGGATAAAAAAATTGAAGTCCCTAAGAAAAGTGTTTTGATTACTTTCGATGACGGATGGAAAGATAACTTTGCGAATGCGTATCCAGTGTTAGATAAATATGGATTTAAGGCAACAATATTCCTTATTACAAGCAAAATTGAAAAGGATCCAGCAGACTATGATCCGAAAGAACCACAATATTTAAGTCAAAGAGATATTATCGAATCAAATAATGTATTTACATTCGCTAATCATACCCACGCTTTTCATGAGCGAGATGATGAGGGTCAGGCATTTCTCATTTCAAAAGATAAAAAATCGATTAAGGATGATTTACAAAAAGCTATTAAAATCATTGGCGATAACAATGCGTTTGCATATCCGTTCGGGGAATACGATGAAGAAACGATGGCCATTCTAAAAGAGCTTGATATTCCTATGGCTTTTACAGTAATCGATCAAGGTATGGTTCATCCTGATGACAATTGGCTGGAACTGTCTAGAAGGGGTGTTTATCCATCTACAACAATGGAAATCTTTAAGAATTTAGTTACGTACGATTTGGGCGAAAAATAACGAGGGACGATCAATGCTCAGTTCTTTATACTAATTCGTATTTACTGAACAACTTGGAAGTGGTGTCTCTTTCAGTTCAGCGAATTGATTGTCGAAGCACATTTCTCTTAAGGCTGGAGAAGAGGATGATCCTGTTTTGACCACCATCTTTGAATTTTTTTGATCATCCTCGTTATTTCCTAAAGAATCAGTCTGAGCCTATTGAGGGAGGTTTGTATAGTATTGCCAAGATGCGGATTAGGTCTGCTGCAAGTGCGGGCAATGCTAGTTTAAAAACAGCTGCATGAAAAGTCCTTATTTTAAAAACATTCTCTGGAAAAATAAATTTATGTTACAAAATCTGAAAAGATTTTGTGGACCCTGTTTGCTATTTTTGCTCGCCTATTTTGAAGATGATTAATGGCTCGTAATAATACTTTTCTGGAATAAAGGCTAATTAGTAAATCTTATTTCGTTTCATCAACGCTTTTATATAAAAGAACTAATTCATTCTGTTCTAAGTGATTTACAAACTCTGATAGAAAAGCAAGTGTTTGTTCTAAGTCCGAATATAAAACATTCGCTCTTTTTGATATTGTTTTCATATCTTCAAAAAAAGCTTTAAGCATAAAGAGCATTTCTTGTTTTAATTTGTAGTTTGTTAGGCTTTCAAAATAGAGTTTTGTTTTTAATGGAATGTTATCTCGGTCAGTTTGTTCAATGCTTAACTCTTGTATAGCAAAATAATGCTTGAGAACGTTTTTGGAAATAAATGATTCATTTGCTTTCACTTGATTAAAAACGTCAGTCGCTATGTGTAACACTTCATTGATTTTTTCAGATTGCTTCGTTCGATGTTCTTTTATGATATAAAGGTGTTTTTCGAAAAAACCGTATTTTCTTTTTAACGCTGTAATTCTAGGAATAAAAGGAGAATAGATTTTTAAAAACAAATTTTTGTAGTATTCTCTTCTTTTTCTATGGTATCGAAACATTGTAAATAAACTTAATCCTATGCATGATCCGGCAAATAGCACTAAGAGGCTTATTAGCAAATAGTTGTTAATTACAACTCAACCTCCTTTTTTTAAGAGTATTAGTTCTATTATAATATAATTCTTTTTATAAGAAAAAGTTAAACGGAGGATCTATGAAAAAATTCGTTTATATTTTTTTCGTTTCACTTAGTATAATTGGGGGGATCTTGCTATTGTTTTTGTTGTCCACATCTAAACAGGAAAGTGAAATATATAGCATGTCTTTTATATATTTTGGAGATAAAAATGATTATATTGATTTTGTGGATCGTACGAATGGAGCGATAAACGTAGTTTCACCCAACTATTTTAATTTGAAAAGTGACGGAGAACTGAAGGTGACGGAAGATTTTGATGTCAGCTTTGTTCAGGAAATGCAAAAAAGATCGGTAAAAGTGGTTCCTTTTCTTTCCAACCATTGGGATCAAGATTTGGGTAAGAAGGCGTTAAAAAATAGGGAATCCCTTAGTACACAAATTGCGTCCTTTATTCAAGAGAACGATTTAGGAGGAGTCTCTGTCGATTTAGAAAATTTAACAGAACAAGACAGGGAGGACTTTGTTCATTTTATCAAATTGCTGCGCAATAAACTCCCAACGGATAAAGAGCTTTCGATCTGCATTCCTTCAAATCCAGACGGTCATAATGAAGGTTATTTTTCCGCTTTTGATTATCAAAAGCTTGTACCTCATATAGATCATTTTATTTTAATGACATATGACCAAAGTTATGAAGGAAGCGATGAAGGACCAGTTGCAAGTCTTCCATGGGTTGAACAATCAATTCATTATATACTTTCACAAGGTGTCTCTTCAGAAAAAATTGTGATGGGGATCCCTTTTTATGGAAGAATTTGGTCTGAAGATGGAGTTTTTAAAGGTACGAGTATGGGAAATTATTTAATAGCTGAAATGCTTCATTCAAACCCATCTCAAGTTATTTATAATGAAAATTTCCAATCTCCAAAAGCGAAGCTTCACGTTATTCACGGAAATGAATATTTCGTACCCGGCAAATATACGATTTGGTATGAAGATGAAAAGTCAATCGCATCAAAGCTTAGTTTAGTTCATAAATATGATTTAAAAGGCGTGGCCAGTTGGGCATTATCAATGGAAACTGAAGAGACTTGGAGTTATTTCCATGATGAGCTCAATAATCCATAAGTCTAGTCACTTGTTTTATTTTCAAGATTTTTATCTTGCTTTAACAGAGAATATGAAATTGCTTTAAAAAAGATTGGAAAGATTATAAAGAGACAATTTTTTGGATCGTGCTATTTGAAGAGGATTGGACGTTTACATGTGATTACGGCGGAATGCGACGCGTTTGATGACAGTTGAATGCTAATCTCGGGATTGAGATGCTGAGTGACAGCTGACGATTATGGAAGTAAACTCAGTTCATTGAAGTTAGTCATATTGCTCCGCTAATGAGTGCTCCGACGTTTGGAAATATAATTAAGAACCCTTCTGTTTCAAGTAAGGAGAACTTGAAACACGGCGGCTACAATATTGTTTTTTGCATCGGATGAAACGAGCCATATTATTGGAATTGAGCTGCCAGTCGAAGGCATGACAATAAAAATAAATTGTTTTTATAGGGCTTGTCCAAAAATCATTAAATGGAGTAGACGAAGGAAAATACTTTAATTTCTCACATCTAAATTACTAGGGTCATTTCCAAGGGTTTTGTTCGACTGAGCCTTCGACATATGCTTAAGGGTGCTTTTCAAGTCAGAGAATTCAGTTCCGAAATAAAAAGAAGCAAGCTTTATAAAAAAGCGAGTATGAATCCTATTGGAAACATACCCGCCGAAAATTTAAAAGCATTGAAATGACTCAATTCGATTTAAGTCGATGCCATAATAAACCCATCTAAATCTACTCCATCTAAAGCCCGCGACGGAATTTCTACCGACAAATGTTGGGAAAAACCAGAAAGATCTGTTTCTTAGCCAAACGTACGTAAACCGGAAAAGACATCCTCTAATTGCACCAGGATCGACTGCAAAAGTTTGGAATTGTGGCTGTTCTGGCGTGAATGATGGTGGTGGACTCGTTGGGGGTCCCGCTTGCCCAGCTCCAGATCCGCTACTAGGGAATGGTCCTGGTGGTCCTACAGGCTCACCGCTTGGAAATTGTCCAAAGTTAGGAAACCCGGGCTGTCTCCCTTGGCCTCCACTTGGAAATCCAGGATAAAGTTGATTAAAAAAATCTGGGAAAAGTTGTCTCTCATCATCATCATAATACGGATACTGATAATAATAATTCATTTTTACAATTTCCTCCCTTCCTTCTCATTACTATATGGTTATATGTACCAAGGTGTATAGGCACATGTCACAAAAAGGAGTGTCTGAAGGTTCGTTTCATTAATAGGAGACGAGCGAACGGTGGGTGCCAAGGATGTAGCGACACGTTAGACTTATAACTATTCACATTAAAAATACGTGTATATGATAGGCGGAAAGGACTTTGCGCGTAAAAATAATCTTTCGTAATTTAGTGAAAAATGGGGGAACGGAGCGGCATATTTTTAAAACGTTGATTGAAGAATGACCGAACTGAACACGATTCAAAAGAAAACTGAATATTGCTAAAGGTATGAAGCATATGTATTCCATTGCTTCAAAAACATACACAACAGAAACGTTATCAGTTGCACAAAAAGATCGTATGTATGATCGAGAAAAAGCAAATACGTATCCGAAGAAAGGTAAAAAGCCGGTCGCGATTCTAAAGGGGTAGGAACGGATTCGGGGAAAACAACATTGCGATTGTTGAAAACGAACTAAAGGTGAAATATATTTCTGCGACAATCGTCACTCTTGACGAAATTAAGGATTATATCCCCAAATACGCAAGTATAAGAAAACAGATCTGAACGAGGCTGCGCGTCTCGTTCATAAAGAATCTTATGATATCGGGGAATGTTGCTATTAAATCGGTTAATCAAAAAAACGGAAGAACTTTATTTATAAAAGTTCAAAGGCAAGAACTCGAAACTATAAAATGCTCGTAAAGAAGTTGAAAAAACATGATTATGCAATTCGTGCTTATGTTGTTTATGTTCCGCACCCAGTAGCAATTGAACGAGATGAAAAATGTGCTCAATGGACAGGAAGAAAAGTGCCATATCAAGTGATTAAACACACTCACAAACTTGTACCGAGGACGTTAAAGGTAATTTCTTGTAGTGGTATATGTTGCCCTCTCTGCATCTATAGTTCAGGATTAAGATGTATGGCAAGCTTCGGATAAGAAGTCGATGTTGTGTCGTTTATGCGGATGGATGAGGTGTAGTAAATCTAACATCGGGATCGCTACGGGCTCTTCTGAATTAACAGAATCACAGACACATTAGCCTTTTTCAAGAATACAATAGTTAAAAAATGCTGGGGGTTAGCAGGGATGGATATTACTTTTCCGGTGGATGTTAGAACGCTAAAAATTAGTAATGCTCCAAAGAAAGTTGTGTATTACCCTCAAGTGATTAATATGAGAAACTTAAAATTACAACAGTTTGTGAATCAGACAATCGTTGCCCACACTCAACAGTTGATCAACTTACAAGTTGAGGAGATGCCGTCACAAGTAGAAGAGATGATCGGAACGTATGAAATAAAGAACAATCAGCGAAAAGTTTTGAGCTTATCATTATCGAATTATACGTATCATTACTATGCTGCCCACGGGATGACGTATATTAAGTCTTTAACGTTTGATCTGAAAAAGGGAAAACTTTGTGAACTGAAAGATTTGTTTAAACTAGGAAGCAACTATGTTGATCGGCTTTCAACTTTAATTCAAAAACAAATAAAGCAACGTGATATTCAGACACTAGGTGACTTCACAGCCATCAAACCTAATCAAGATTTTTACATCGCAGACAAAGCACTTGTTATTTATTTCCAGTTATATGAAATTACTCCTTATGTTTTCGGATTTCCAATGTTTCCAATCTCTGTATATGAATTGCAAGACATCATTGATGAAGGTGGTCCTCTTGGACGAATGGCTATGAACAGTTAACATGAAAATCCTTAGCTTATTTTGCTAAGGATTTCGGTTTTTCTGCAACACTCGGTTTTCGATGTGCAACGTTTTTCTTATACCATCTTCTACCATGTAAGTGTTGATAGTTCCACGCGAGCGTTGGAATCGGTCCACGGTCGTGTAGCCAGTATTTATTTGGTATGTCCTGTTGCGGTGTTGTGCGTCCGATTTTGATGTTTCCGATGACAATCCCTTGCCCTTCGTGGCGATCGCGTAGTGCAATCGTGTTGCCTTCACCGTCGACAATCATTGAACCCGCTTCATAGTGCCCTTTATAATTCATTGGCATCCACGGCAACGGACATTCAATTTCCCCAACGTGGGCGGCGTGAATAATTGGTGCACCGACGTAAGTCGCAAAAACACGAACGGATTCTAGAGCAGTCCGCTCATTCTTTTCTTCCCAACGTGCAGTGACAGACTTTGGTACCCACGAAGGGACACTCCACCAACAGCTTCCTCCGACGATGACATCAACTTTTTCGCGTAGTCTCCTTGCTGTTTGCGAACGCATGAACTCCCAGCATAATGAAACCCCAACAGTTTGACGATCATTCATTTCAATGATACCGTCATCCGTTCCACCGATGTAAAAACAGTTTTCCCACATCGTTGGAATGTCTTTGTCGTGTCTACCGACAATTCCTTCTGGAGATACGAGGTAAAATGCATTACGAACGATATTGTCTTCATCTCTAGTAATGAAAGACCCACCGATGTACGCATGATGACGCTTTGCTAAATCAAGCAATAAATTTAATGCTGGACCATTCGGGGGCTGGATTGCATCGGTGATCCGAGGGTTAAAGGCCATTCCTGTCGTGAAAAATTCAGGGATGATAATCCACTTTGCTCCTTTTTTCCCTGCTTCGTTCGCCATGTTTTCACAGGCGGTAAGATTAGCGTGTAGATCACCAATTTTCGGTTCTAGTTGAATGGCAGCTACTGTCACATCATTATTCATATTCAGATGCAGCTCCTTTTGTAAACGCTATCATTTAAAGCGTAATCGATTGTAGGAGGTCAGGCAAGTCATTTAAAAAATAATAGCGAAAATTTGTAATCTTTTTACGAAAAATATGCGAATAGCGATATAATATGAACAATAGGGACGGATAAGGGGGCTTTTTCATGATGGATTACAAAAGCTTTTGGCTCGAACATGTTGGAAATTATGAACACTATTCTTCGTTACAAGATGATCAGAAAACGGATGTTTGTATAATTGGAGCGGGATATACAGGCTTGTCAACGGCGATTCATTTGAAAGAGAAAAATCCTTCGCTAGATGTAACGATTTTAGAAGCTGGTGTTGTTGGCATTGGGGCAAGTGGACGAAATGGTGGATTTTCGATGCGTTTGTTTGGAATTACAATGGACATTACACGGTTTCGACACGGAAAGCAAAAAACGAAGGAAGCTGATATGTATATGGTTGATGCCGTTGACTACTTAGAAACATTGATTAAGCGTTACGAGATTGATTGTGACTATGTACGTGATGGGATGATGACTGTTGCTACAAACGCTCAACAGTTAAACCATCTTGAAAAAGAGATGGAGCTTATCGACGATATCGGATTAAAAGGTTTCAAATGGATTGATCAAAAGGACACTCGTGAGCTCGTCAATTCACCGACATACTTAGCTGCTCGCTATGATGAGCATTGTGCTCTTTTGCATCCTGCTAAGCTCGTAAGAGGGTTGGCGAAAGTGGCGGAACGTTTAGGCGTGAAAATTTATGAAAATACAACTGTCATCGATGTAAAAACACGTACGAAAATCGTAGTGACATCAGGTGGGACGGTTCGTTCAGAAAAAATTTTATTCGCAACCAATGCATACTCATCGTTTTACCCGAAGCTAAAGAAGAAGCAAATTCCGATTTACACGTATATTTCATTAACCGAGCCGCTCTCGGATAAACAGCTACAAGCCTTAAATTGGGAGAAGCGAGTTGGCGTAGAAGATTTCCGCAACTTTTTGCATTATTATCGGTTGACGCCTGATAATCGTCTCATGTTCGGTGGAGGTGAGGCCTTTTATTATTATGGAAGTCCACTCGATCGGGACAAAAACAAAGAGATGGATGCACGGCTTCAACAGACCGTAGCTGAAATCTTTCCCCAGCTTGATGGGATTCAATTTACGCATCATTGGGGAGGACCGATCTCTGCATCACTCGATTTTATTCCGACGATTGGGAAAATAAGTAACGATATTTGGTATAGCATCGGTTGCATGGGACATGGTGTATCGTTAACGAATTACAACGGATTGACGTTAGCGGAGTTAATGCTTGAAGAGGAATCGAAACGGACAAACTTCTTTATTGTGAATCGACGAATCTTTTCGATTCCGCCTGAGCCCTTTCGGTATATTATCGTATCGGGCATCCGTGCAGCATTGCGATATGAAGACAAAAGGGGGTTACGTAAATAATGTTTCCGCTTTGCTTTATGGTGTTATGTCAAGAGTGATTAGGTTTGGTGAATGCAAACTGACGACTTGGTGGTTTTAAAAAAAAGGTGTTTGGTTGGATATTCTTTTATTTATTATTATTATTATTTTGTTTGCGTCGACATTGCAATCAAGTACAGGATTTGATTTTTGATTTTGGCGACGCCTTTTTTATTGCTATTATTTAAGCCGGCGGAAGCGATTCAAATTAATTTAATTTTATCGTTTGTAATTTCTGTTGTGCTTTATACGAAAATAAAACAAGATGTTCACGGTGGTATGTTGAAGCGACTACTAATCGGAAGTGCTGTCGGTCTGCCAGTTGGTATGTTTTTGTTTTTATTGCTCGACCTTTCAACATTAAAACTCAGTATTAGCCTCGTCATTATAAGTTTAACGATTATGCTTCTTTTAAACTTCCGTATGAAGCAAACGAAACTTCGAGATCTTATCGTAGGTAGTATGGCGGGACTATTAACGACAAGTATTGGGATGCCAGGTCCACCGGTGCTTCTTTACTTTGCAGGGACGCATACAGATAAAGCGATAGTATGAAGTACGACGCTCGTGTTTTATTTAGTTATTTATTCGCTAAGTGTAGGGGTTCAAGTGAGTGTTGGGGGAACGACGAAGTTGACGTGGATGGCGAGTGGGTTTGCATAGCCGTTTGTTTTTATCGGTATGTTTGTCGGTCAACGATTATTTAGGCGTATCAGTGAGTACCACTTTCAAATAGCGCTGTATATCATCTTAGTCTTTACAGGGCTGTACTTGTTAATTGAAAATGAATATAAGTCAAAAAGAACTGCACCTCCAATTTTTTTGGAGTGCAGTCCGAAGAATCCGTTAATTAAAGGTTAAAATCTTTTAGCACGGCTGTTAGCGTATCGACTAAGAAATGTAAGTCGTTTTCTGTTGATATAAGTGGTGGATTTAAACGGATGACGTTTTCGTCCATCGCAAAATGAAGCCCTTTGTCCTCACATGCTGCAGTAATTTGAGATATCCTTTCATCATTTAGCGGTTTTTTCGTTTTTTTATTACTGACAAGCTCAATTCCATAAAGAAATCCGATTCCACGTACATCTCCAACGATATTTAACGATTTTAATTCGTGTAGCCTACTCAAAATGGTATCACTTTGTTTGGAAACTTTGTTCATGAGCTTGTCTCTTTCAATAATTTCGATATTCTTTAAAGCAACGGCGCATCCGACCGGATGAGGCCCCATCGTTGAAAAGTGATTAAACTGATTGCCTTTTCTTTTAAATGTGCGATATATTTTTTCACGTACTGATGTTGCTGCTAATGGGATATAGGCTCCCGTCATTCCTTTCGCCATCGTAACGATGTCTGGCTGAACGCCCTTAGAGTGCATGAAGCCAAACCATTTCCCCGTTTTTCCAAAACCTGTGACGACTTCATCAACGATTAATAAAATCTCATATTTCCTACAAATCTTCGATAGTAGTTGTAAATATTCTTGTGAAGGTACGATGCAACCACCAGCAAAAAGGACAGGCTCTACAAAGATACCAGCGATCGTTTCGGGTTGTTCGCGTTGAATAACTTCCTCAATATAGTTAGCAACACTTTGTTCAATACTTTCTGTTTGATTTCCGAATGGTGGGCGATACTCATAAGGCGGTAGCACGTGTATAAATCCAGGTGTCATCAATCCTGGAAAGTCCGATTTAAAAACAGGCGTTGAAGATACATTTTGGACACCTAAAGTTCCCCCGTGGTAACCGTTATAATGTGAGATAAATTTATATTTGTTAGGATTTCCACTTTGAATGTGATACTGTCTCGCTATTTTTAATGCCACTTCGTTTGCCTCTGAACCACTCGTGGAAAAAAACGTCGTGTAATTTCCTTGAAGAATGTCGCTTAGTTTTGTTGCTAGTTCAATGGCTGGAATTTGTAATTTTGCAGGTGTGAAATAAGCTAAATGTTTCATTTGTTCTGTTGCAGCTTCAATCAGTTCTTCATGACCATAGCCTAAGTTTAGACAGCTATGCACAGAGGTTGCTTCAAAATATCTGTTTCCGTCAAGATCGATTGACCAGGCGCCTTCCCCTTTAACTGCAATCTGCGTTTTTGAGTTTTCATCAGATTCACTTAAACTTTGCCATAAATGGCGATTCGCTTTTTCATACAGTTGATCTATTTTTAAGTTGTGATTTGTCATTAACAATTAACCCCTTTCTAACCTTATGTTTATATGATAGGTTTACGGATTAAATCATTTTCAAATTGAATCGGTACTAGGGGGAGAGGAAATAGAGAGTTACGTTTTCTATATTTCTATGAACTTGTTCTTATTGAGCAATTGCATTGACAAATTGTGGATCGATTGCTTTTTTGAAAGCTTCTAAATCAGGGGCAGAAGTGATTGATTTTTGATTAACTAAAAAATCAGCGGTATCTTTTAATACGTCTGCCATATCGCCACCTAAATATTTTTCACTAGCTTGTTCTTTGGCATTCAACCATATTAATTGATCCATCGTTTCAGAAGCATCTTCGACTGAAATTTCTAATTCATCAGCTACGATTTGATAAGCTTCTTCAGGAGAAGAACGGAAAAACTCAACGCCATTATGAAAAGCTTCGATATATTTTTCAACAATGTCAGGATGTTTTTCAATAAAGTCAGTATTAACAACACAGACTTCTGCTGTAATTAACCCATCATTTGCGAGGTCTCCGCTCGTAAGGATGACGTTACCGCCACGATTCGCCATATTCCCTAACACCGGTTGCCAGACGTATCCACCATCGATCAGATCCCCTTCCCAAGCCGCGAATATATCTTGTGGCTGCATATCTAAAAGTGTAACGGAATTTTCATCGATGTTATTCAATTTAAGAGCATTTAACAGCATATAGTGTGGGGTTGAACCAAATGTAACGGCAATATCTTTTCCTTCTAAATCTTCTAATGATTTAATGCCACTATTTTCTTTCACAACTAAGGCTTCGTTATCTCCAAGAACGTCATAAATCCAGACGACTTTATACGAAAGATCTTGAGATATTCCGCTTGCTGCCATCGGTGTCCCGACTAAACCAGCATCGATACTTCCAGCAGCAACAGCCATATTGACATCAATTCCTGTGTCAAAATGATGCCACTTTACTTCTACGTTCATTTCTTTAAGTTTTTCTTCGATTAATCCTAATGACTTTGTGAGAATTTCCACATTAGGTATCGATTGATAACCGATATTAAATACAACAGTATCACTCGTTTCAGTATTCGATTTCGGTTCTTTTGAATCACCTGATTGATTGCTACAAGCATTTAAAACGAGTAGAAAAGCTATAAGTAAAAAATAAATCGTGTTAAATTTAAACTTTTTCATTTTAATTCGTCCCTTCATAATAGAATATTCAAAATGTAAATTTAAAGATAACTAGTTAAAGCTGTATCAAACTTACGATTTCTTCGCGCTTTTCGATGAACTCTGTTGTCGACCTAAATTTACGACTTTGTCCATTCCCAATTTCATACGGAAGTTGGTTGTCGTATTGTTTGATGATTTGTCCTGGGCGCGCTGACATGATAATGATGTTCGTTCCGAGAAGCAAAGCTTCTTCTACATCATGCGTAATAAAAAAGATTGTTTTGTTTGTTTCTTTCCAAATGGAGCGAATGACCTCTTGCATCTGCTCTTTTGCCATTGCATCTAAGGCACCGAACGGTTCATCCATTAAGATGATTCGCGGATCATTGACAAGTGCTCGGGCAATCGATGCACGTTGTTTCATTCCCCCAGATAACTCGTAAGGCGCCAGCTTTTTAAATTTTTCCAAACCAACCATTTTTAAATATTCATGTACAACGTTTTGACGTTCATGCAAAGGAATTTTTCGCATTTTCAATCCAAATTCCACATTTTGCTCGATGTTGAGCCAAGGGTAGAGTGTTGGTTGCTGAAAAACGACTCCTCGATGCTTATCTGGTTTGTCTGGAATGGGATCTCCATCAAGAAAAACCTCACCACTGGTCGGTTGTAAAAATCCGGCAATAATACGAAGAAGTGTTGTTTTCCCACATCCAGACGGGCCAAGCACACAAACAAAACTACCTTCTTGAATGTTTAGGTGGATATTTTTTAATGCGGATACGCTTTGAAGCCCAGCTTTATAATCTAAATTAAGATCTCGGATTTCGATGACATTTGGACGTTGTTGTTTTGCGACATCTTCTACGAATGCCATGAGTAAAATCTCCTTCATGTTTCATTTTTGCGAGCATGACTTCTAATTTTTAACTAAATGGTGTTAGTTTTATTGTTTTCGTGACTTGTATGCAATCAAGGTGATTCTGACATCGATAGTTCAGAACGATATAATTTGTAGTTCATGTAATCGACCGATAGTTCAATATTTAAGCTTTCCCTTTCCATGGCACAGCTTTTCTTTCTGCGATGCGGATCAACCAATCTAGGAAGATACCTGTTAAACCCATAATAATAATACCGACTAGCATAATATCACTTCGTAAAAACTTACTTGCATCAAGCACCATCCATCCGATCCCATTTACCGCTGCTACAACTTCAGAAGCAACAAGTGTCGTATAGGTAAATCCTGTTGCGGTACGCAAACCAGTAAAAATATTTGGTAAACACGAAGGGAAAATGACATAACGAAATTCTTGCCACTTGTTTGCGCCTAAACTTTGAGCGGAATAAATTTGGTCTTCATGTACACCTCGAACAGCTGACATCGCAGCAATGTACATTGGAGGAAATGCAGCCAAATATAACAGTACAATTTTAGATAGATCTCCGATGCCAAACCAAAGAATGAGTAAAACATAATAAGCTAGTGGTGGAATCGGACGATAAAATTCAACGAGTGGATCTAAAGCTGCTTGAACTTTTGATGAATATCCGCTCAGTAAGCCTAGTGGAATGGCCGTAGCTATTGCTAACAAAAATGCAAGAAGCATTCGGAACATACTATGTCCCCAGTGTTCCCAAAGCATATTTCCTTTGTAACCATGTGTAAGAAGGTCCGTAAAAGCTGCCCACGTTGACGCTGGAGAAGGAAATAAAGTGGGTGAGACGAGTTCCAATTTTGTAACGAGATACCAAAGTGACACAATAATAACGATGGAGAATCCCTTTATACTTGCTTCCATTCCTTTGGTCCATCGCTTTTTGGAAAGGGGGATCGTTCGGTTAATCGATTTAATTCCTTCCGAAGTTAGATGTGATGGTGAATTTTGCAAGTTTTTTTCTACATTTTTTGATATGTTATGATTCAAAACGTTTTCCACTCCCATTCCAATTGGGTCTTATTTTCGTTAATTCCAATCAATTATATTAAACATACCATAATTATAGGAATTGAAGTTAGTTTTTATAATATCACCATTTCCATTCCTTTTCAATACAAAAGGAATTGGGGTTTTTTACAATAAAAAAATTGAGAGGCTGTGGGGGTGGGTTTGATTCGTTTATTCCTAGAGAAGGATTTTTCAATCAAGAGTTAGAGGTGAAGGGGAGAAGGAGGTAACGTTGTTTTTTGTTTTATCTTGAATCGGTTCGTTCGAGACATTTAGAATACTTCCGCTAAGCTAGTTTATTTTCTTTCTTTTGATTATGAACAAGTGGTTTCATTATCGGCGGAAGCATTCACTATATTGCGCTAGACCGATGAAAAAATAAAGGTGCCTACTTCACTAAAGTTCAACGGACCATTTTAGAGATTTTCTATAAATGTGATAAACATCGCTTTCCTTAATATGGTGGGCTTTACTTTGTTCGCTAACCGTTGACCATTCTCCGTTTTTTACAGTGATGACTAAGTTTAGCACTTGTTTGTGGTGATTGTCGTTTCCTTTAAGTGCATGGCTTACTTCATCGGTAATCGGCAAGTCTTTTAATATTTTTTCCGTAGGAATGCCTAAAATGGAATCCATAAGTGAAAATAATCCTGTCATAAAATAACCGGTATCTGAAGATGTTTTGTTCTGAAGTTTACCGATTTCTTTGCACATTTTTGCTCTCACTAAACATGTGTGAATCACTTCGCTCGGCATATGTTTTTCACCTAAAAAATTTCTAAGTGCAAGGACATAGATCCATTTTTTAATTTCATTTCAGCCTAAATAAGTGATCGCTTGTATGATCGAGTGAATTTATATTTTGGGCGAAGTGCAGAAGAATTAATTAATTTTAGTAGTTGATAAGACAAGGAAAGGTCTCTTTCAATTAAGGCAATCGCCTGAATGTTAGGTTCTTTCTCAGATAACTTTTGGACAATGTTAAAATAGATATGAACATATGTTGGCACATCATAGGAGGAAAAAATGACAGGTTTTGAGAAAAAGTAGCTTTGGAAATAAACATATTCATACTTTTTTGCTTCTTCGAACTCGTTTCTTGTCTCCACTTTTTCTGCTAAAAGGTGTAGATGTTGTGACTTCGCTAGTTTTTCAATTTTTCTACGCATCTGTTGTGACGTGTTTTGAAAGTCTACTTTTAAAATGTTGACGTGCTTTAATAATTCGAGAATATACGGGTCACTTTCGTGAAAGACGAAGTCATCGAGTGCGAGTGTGTAACCGAGGCTGTTTAGCCTTTGACAGATGGTTATTAATTTTGGATTAGGGACGACATTTTCTAAAACTTCAATTACAATTTCCGACGGGTCAAAATAAGTTGGAAGATCAAACTCTAATAGTTTTTTGGTAAAATTAATAAAGCATGGTTTCCCTTGTGATATTTCAAAAATGCCAATGTTTAAAAAATTATAATAATAACATTAACCGTTGCTTTATCTTCATTCGTCACTGAGAATGCATTTGATTTACCGCTTCGATAAAGAAGCTCCATATGCTACGACATCTTCTATTTTGTTAAAAATGGGTTGGCGAGCGACGTATACTTCCATTCTGTTATCCTTTCAATCCTTTTTTTTCAAAACATTTCATAATTTCAATTCATTGTTTTATATATTCATCCATTAGTTGCATACCTAAAGTTTGTGTTTACAGAAAGATTAGCATAAAAAGTGAAGAAAAAGCAGGTGAGGAAATTCAACCTGCTTTTGTAAAAATTAGTTCCAAACTTCATTTGCAATGTCAACGATAAATTTGAGTTTGTTCCACTGTTCTTCTTCCGTTAAAATGTTGCCATGATGTGTCGAAGCAAAACCGCATTGAGGGCTTAAACATAGCTGTTCAAGCGGAACGTATTGGGATGCTTCTTTAATACGGGTCTTTATCGCTTCTTTGTTTTCAAGCTCGCCTCTTTTTGATGTAATGAGGCCTAGAACGACCTGTGCACCGCCGTCAGGAATATGCTTTAAAGGTCTGAAGTCACCCGAACGTTCATCATCGTATTCTAAGAAAAATCCATCGACTTGCTCTTTCGCAAACAATGTGTTGGCAATGAGACCATAGCTCGCTTCAAAAGCCCATGTAGAGCGATAGTTTCCGCGGCACAAGTGTGTTGTGACGTAAAGATCGTCTGGCTTTCCTTCTAAGACACCGTTCGTTACGCTAAGCGCTAAATCAATTAATTCTTGTCTTGAGTAGCCTTGTTCATAGAAGAAAAGATCAGGTGCACCGAGGCCTGCAATGTACACGTCATCAAGCTGCAAATAGCGGACACCTGCATTGTAAAAGGCGTGCAGTGCATCGCGGTACGTTTGAATAATATCATTTGCATAGTCTTCAACGTTCGTATAAATGTCTCGGTTGCGAATGCCGAGGTGGAATAATTGGTTTGGACTCGGGATCGTTTGTTTTGCAACTGCACGGCCTGCAACGATGTTATTAAATTCGATAAAGTTTTGAATGAAAGGGTGCTCCGAATTCCAAGAGATCTTTCCGATGTTTCGGATGTCGTAAGGTTCAGTTTCGACGTCTTTAAATTGGATACCTCTTTTAGGTACGTACCCTTCCATACCATTTAAATGTTCAAGGAAGTCGATATGCCAGAATGAACGTCTGAACTCTCCGTCTGTGACCGCTTCAAGTCCAATTTCAATCTGTTTATCAACGATGCGTGCAATTTCTTCTGTTTCGACGTTACGTAGCTCGTCCTTAGTGATTTGACCTTCTTTGACCGCTTTGCGTGCTTTGTGTAAGCGCTCAGGTCGGAGCAAACTCCCGACATGGTCTGCTTTAAATGGTGGCAATGTAAATTCCTTCTTTCTATAGATTTTGCAATCAAAAAACCCCTTCCTGAAAATGAAGAAGAGGTTTGAGCTTTCTTAATACTCTTCTTATCTCCAAGCGTGACGCTTCTGGAATTAGCACAGTACTGCACGACATGCAGTCTGTTGCTGAGGCTTCACAGGGCCAGTCCCTCCACCTCTCTTGATAAGAAACGGGGTATTTAATTGCTAGATTATACGTTACATGTTGATTTTCTAAAAGTCAATGGAAATGCCCAAACTCCAAAAATTGGTACCCAAATACTTTTCTGTTACTTGCAGTGGCTACCAACGATGGCTAAAAAATCAATACAAAGATGGCATGTCGTTATGAGAATGAATTGTCACGATTATAATTATTATTGTGCCTTGCTTTATTTTTCATTGTTGTATACCTGTCATTCTATTTTGGTGGAAGTGCTAAATTACTTCTATTCATTTGTGGTGAAAATCGATTTCTAAAATTAATGATTCATTAGGTCTATCAATTTATTTGTTTATAGGGTCATCGACATAGGCTATTTACTTAGAATGTTTAATATACGAGTCTTACAAAAAAATAGCTCCTTCACACTTTTGTATGATGGAGCTGATTTTACATATTTTCGAGTCGTTCGACTCGGCTTTCGATCGGTGGGTGGGTTGCGAACCAATTTGTTTTTTTCTTTGTCTTATTTCGAAAAGGGTTAGAAATGTACATAGCAGCAGATGCTTCTGTTGCTTTCTTTACATCAAGATCGCTATGACTTATTTTTATAAGTGCGTTTTTTAAACCAACTTTGTTTCTCGTTAGTTCCACTGCGGTTGCATCGGCCAAATATTCGCGGTTACGCGATACTGCAAAGTGGACAAACCGAGCTGCAAGCGGAGCTAAAATGACGAAAACAATCGCTAAAATAAGCAAGGCGGGGTGTGTACGCTGATTGCGGTTTCTTCCCCCACGGACATAAAACATACGCATTCCAATTTCTGCAATGAGCGCAACTACAGCGACTAATGCGATACAGACGGTCATCAGCCGAATATCGTAATTGCGAATGTGTGCAATTTCATGGGCGGCAACCCCTTCAAGTTCTTCACGGTTCAGCCGCTCAAGTAACCCTGTTGTGAATGCGACGACACCATTTTCAGGCTTCGTTCCCGTTGCGAATGCGTTCGGTGCAGGGTCGTTAACGATATAAATTTTTGGCATCGGGATACGGGCGGCTAGTGAAAGTTCTTCGACAATATTAAAAAGCATCGGGTTGTCTTCTTTTTGAATTTCTTTTGCACCAGACATTTTAAGCACTTGTGCATTGGCGCTCATGTAAGTAATTGGCAAGTAAATTGCCAGAATGATAAGCGCAATGATTGGTCCTGAAAAGTAATCTCCATTGAACAGATAGCCCACTGCCCACCCAATTACGAGAACAGTTACACTAAATAGCAACATTAGTAAAATAGTTTTACGCTTATTTTGTTCGATTTGCTTATAAAGCATCAATTATCCTCCCAAGTTAAAACGAAACACGTGGTGCTTCACGTTCTTCTTCAGGAATTGTAAGCTGTTCTTCTTTTTGGAATCCGAGCGTGCTAGCAATTAATACAGTTGGAAATGTTTCGCGTTTGATGTTGTAGTCAGCGACTGTTTTGTTGTAAAGCTGTCGTGAATAGGCGACTTTGTTTTCTGTAGTGGTCAGCTCTTCCTGAAGTTTTAAAAAGTTTTGATTCGCTTTTAAGTCTGGATATGCTTCAGACAAGGCAAAAATTGATTTTAAAGCTCCCTGGATCATGTTATCAGCTTCAATTCGTTCTTGAGGCGTTCCTTGTACGAGTTGATTCCTCGCTTGGATCACCTTTTCAAGCGTTTCCTGTTCATGTGCTGCATACCCTTTTACGGTTTCAACTAAGTTTGGAATCAAGTCGTAGCGGCGTTTCAGTTGCACATCAATTTGACTCCACGATTCTTTCACCCAGTTTCTTAATTTAACGAGTGAGTTGTATGAAGCGATGAAAAACCCAACAATGACTACAATAATTACAATAAAACCAATGAGTATGCCCATTGATTTTCAGCTCCCTTCTTAATATATATTTATTGCAAAGCACCTGGTTTAAGAATAGTTTACCATAGAAATTAAGCAAAAATAGCGAACTTATAACTACTAGGAAAGACTCATTTTCAATATTAAACGACAAAATTTGCAAGGTTTTTGAAAAAGGTGAAAGTTTTGTATGATAGAAAGAAGAATGATGCTATGTTACAAGAGGTGAAACGTATGGAAATTAAAGTAAATGGCAACACGTTGATGCTTGTTACTGATGATATTACGAAACAGGAGACCGAAGCAATTGTGAATGCGGCTAACGGAACGTTACTCGGTGGAGGTGGTGTCGATGGAGCGATTCATCGTGTTGCGGGACCTGAATTGCTCGTTGAGTGCAAAATAATCCGCCAAGAACAGTTGCAAGGAGAAGAGCTTCCAACTGGGGATGCCGTGATTACAAAAGGATATAAATTGCCAGCGCAATACATTATCCATACCGTTGGACCAGTTTGGCAAGGGGGAGGCTATAATGAAGAAGCATTACTAGCTAATTGTTATAAAAATAGCTTGCGACTTGCACAACAATATAAGTTAACGAGTATTGCATTTCCGTCGATTTCAACAGGCGTGTATCGGTTTCCGGTAGATCGTGCCTCACAAGTGGCTCTTACTACGCTCATGCAATTTTTACAGGTTACTCATTTTGGAAAAGTGGTTATGGTGTTATTTTCGGAAGAAGATTATAGTACGTATGCTCATACATTACAAAAAATGAGCGAGAGGCTATAACGATGAGCTATGTATTGGACGGGAAACTAGTTGTTGCTGTTGCATCGATTGGGGCGTTATTCATTGGTAGTGGCTTGCATAAATAATTCTCCAATTAATGAAGTAAGTTTTTCTACAAGCGTATGTTCGAGTAAAAATACGCTATCATTCTAAACAGTGTAGAGTTATTTAATAAAAAGCGGAAGAATTTTTGATCGAGACAGCTTGTCGGTTAGAAAGATGGGGTTCAAACCCTTTTATCATTTTTTGCTTTTTTTAACAAAAGCTTCGATCAATAGCTCATCTCGAGCTTTAAAATGCCGATAAATAAGAGCTGGTGAACCAAGCTTCATGATCAATATCATGCATACCGACTTTTGAAATTTGTTCTTTTCCGAATAGGTGAATAGTGGCTGTCATAATCAATTGCTTTCGACTTTTCCGTTCAGATTCCTTTAATTTTTGAAGCGTATGTTTTGTCCTCCAATCAAATGCCTCCTAAGGTTGTAAACTTTAAGGTTATTATTGAATAGGCGCCATCCATCGATTGTCAAGAATCGTCAAAACATTAATAACTTGTAAAGTTCTCTTTAAGTTAATCCCTTCTTTCGTATGATAGACAAATCTCCCTCTCGTCTCTTTCCGCATCTAAAGTAATTTATTATTGTTATTTAATGTAAAGTAATAGACCTTTTACATTGGTTCTTTCTCTCATTTTAACAAAAAGTAACGTTCTTTCATTCGTTATGCGGTAATCTATATAGCGAGACTTTATTTAATGATTTTCTCGCCAATTTTTAAAGAGACTTATCTGGTTAATAGTAACTGTAATCCGAAGGATGTACAGATATTTGACATGTGGGAAAAGAAATTAAATACAGGGATGGAGGTACGGTGCGGTGGGCGTGAATCGGAATGGCCTATTTCTTCTTTGCTTATTAATGAGTATGCTTCTGTTCGTCGCTTGTAACGACGAGAATAAGCAGGAAAAAGCAAATTCAGAACCTTCAAAGGAAACGGAAACACCGGTTGAAGAGGAAGAACGTGTTGAAACAGAAGAGGAACACGAACAAGAGAATGATGAAGGCGATAAACGTGCATTAGGTGATTATGATGTTTATCTTGGCGGAGAAATGATTGAAACCGAAGACAAAATTATAATTCATGGGGAAAGCAATCTTCTGCCTGGCTCACGCGTCATTGGAGAAGTGCTCGTAGAGGACGATACAGTGTTTGCACATACGTCTGAACTCGTACAAGAAGATGGAACGTTCCATATGGAAATTGATCATCACGATTATAAAGAAGAAACGAAAGTAGCAGTGCGCTTCCACTTTGATGGCAACCAAAAGGATGAAATTAAACGACATTACGGTGATCGGGGGCAAAAGCTGACAGGACCATACATTTATCAACATCAGCGTAAGGTTGGCGGTCGTTCTCCGAAAGATATATACCAACAAGCGAAAGCAGAAGTCACGTTCGTACCAGAGGAAGAGCTAGCGGTGCGACATTTTAAGGAACCAGATTGGTATGAGATCCCTGAAGATATCGGTGATCCACGCGTCTGGATTGAAATTGAAGAAATTAATAATGATCAAGAGTATTACTATTTGCACGGGCGTAGTAATTTGCTTGAAGGCAGTAAAATTAGAGGTAAATTTCATCTTAATCAGGATGAGACTCTTGTGATGCCTGATGGATCGTTTGATTTAAAAATTGAATATGAATATCAAGAAGATACACCATTCATTATCGAATTTAAACCGTTTGATTATCAGTGGAATACGATTGAAGAAGCGTATGGAAAAGATGGGCAAAAGCTCGTCGGCGATCTCGTAGTCGTCAATAAATATAATGATCGACAGTTTATTGAAAAGGAAGTTGAGCTAGAATCAACAGAAATTCAAGTACCTGATAATGTTGATTTAACGATAGACGGAACAGAAGTGACGATGAGTGTTCCTGATAATGTTTTATTTGACTTTGATAAATACGATTTAAAAGCGGATGCAAAAAAGACGTTAACGGAAATTAGCAAGACGCTTAAGCAATTTAAACAAGATGCTGAGATTGTCATTAACGGGCATACTGACAATGTTGGTGATTCCGACTATAATATGAAGCTTTCAGAGCAACGTGCAGAAGAAGTTAAAAAGTTTTTTACTGAGCAAGGTGATGTAAAAAATGCGACGTTTACGACTAAAGGATATGGTGATACGAAGCCGATCGCATCAAATGAAACTGAAGCAGGGCAAGCGAAAAACCGACGTGTCGAAATTGTTATTAATTTAAGATAAGAAAATGGGGGTATGCGAGTTGAAAAAGAAAACGATCACGCTGTTTATCGTACTGTTGAGTGCGTTCCTTTTAAGCGGGTGTGGAAGTTGGAATGAGAATGCAGGCAGTGATGCTGCGGAATCAGATGGAGAAAAAACGAAAGAGGAAAAAGCTGAAAGTGCGAACGGTGATCTTGGAAGCTATCACGTTGAATTGGGCGGAACGGTGACAGAGGAAGGCGGCGCTTTCATCATAGATGGAACAACGAATCTTTTACCAGGGTCGAGAGTCGTCGGCGAAGTTTGGGTTGAAGATAACGAGGAAGAGCCATTTGCAAATTCTACTGAGGTTGTCGCTAATGACGGGAGCTTTACGATGGAAATTGATCATCACAAATACGGAGAGGCAGAAATTGTCATTAAGTTTGATTTAAATGGTGTCCAAGAAGATGAAATTAAGCGTCATTACGGTGAACGTGGACAAAAGCTTGAAGGACCGTTTATTTACAAACATAAGGAATATGATGGAATTTTTAAAAAAGCGGAAGCTCGCATAGCCTATCATCCAGATGAAAAGAATGAGCTCGTCTTTAAAGCGCCAGAATGGAATAAGCTTCCGGACGATTATGGCGATCCGCGTGTCTGGATTGAAGTTGATGAAATTACAGAAGACGGAGAATTTTTCTATATAAGTGGCCGTAGCAATCTTCTTGAGGGAAGTAAGTTGGAAGTTGAATATAGGTATAATCGAGACGAAACGAAAGTATTACCTGACGGGTCATTTCATTTTAAATTTGATTATGAATACCTTGAGGATGAAGATCTTGTCATAACATTTGATCCATCTAATTTTCAATGGAATGAAATTGAGGAAGCGTACGGGAAAAATGGACAAAAGCTTGTCGGCGAGCTCGTTGAACAGAATAAATACAATACGGATAAACAGTTTATAGAAAAACGGATTCCGTGGGATGAGGAAGAAAATGAAGAATAAGCTTGTCATTGCTAGTTTGCTAAGTATAGTTGTTTTACTTGGTGCTTGCGGAAAGAAGCTTGGCGATGTCGAAGTTGAAATTGGCGGTAAAGTGATTGAAAAAGATGATAAAATTGTCGTTGAAGGTGAAAGCAATTTGCTTCCTGGTTCACGAGTAACGGGTAAAGTACTTGTTGACGATGGAGAAGAGGTTTTTACTGATACGACTGAAGTCGTCTCAGACAAAGGCAAGTTTCAAATGGAAATGGACCATCACAAGTACGGCGATGCGGAAGTTGTCATAACGTTCGATTTTTCAAGTTTACAAGATGAAGAGATTATTGAGCATTATGGTGAGCATGGTGAAAAATTAGAAGGTCCTTACGTTTATTTAGATGAACACTGGAATGAAGTGAAGAAAAGGGCGGAAGTCCGTGTTCAATTAACTCAAGACGCAGATACAGATACACACGAATTAACAGCACTTGAGTGGGAGGAAAAGCCTGAAGATTACAGCGATCCCCGCGTTTGGATTGAAGTTGATGAAATAACAGATGATAAAGAGTTTTTCTATATTAAAGGACGTTCAAATTTGCATGAAGGTAGCTATATTACAGGTAAATATTCGAGGACGTCAAAAAGGGATTCGACAAGAGTGAATCCTGACGGAACATTTGACTTGAAAATGGGTTACGAATATTCTGAAGAACCGTACTTCACATTTGAGTTTAATCCAGGCACGGGTCAACAATGGAGATTGATTCGTGATACGTATGGAGATAATGGAGAGAAACTTGTCGGGAAACATGTTGAAACTTCAGGAAGCACTCAATTCATTCAAGTCGAAGTCGATTATCAACATGACGATTAAAGAGGTTACGATTTTGGACTGTTAGGCTAGAACCTAGCAGTCTTTTTTTGGGGCTCTATATGCTATAATATTGCCAGTTCTGATAAAATTAACACGCTTTATGGATGTGTTTGCATGATTGGGGGGGGGGAAGATGGATATGCGGAAGTTTTATGTAGTCATTATTTTTGCAAGTCTATTATTCGTGATCGGCTGCTCCAATAAGGCTTACGAAGAAGTGATGCAACAAGGTTACGATGCAATTGAGAACGAAGAATATATAGAAGCTGAAGCATGTTTTAAACGAGCGTTAGATGAGAAAAAAGATGATAATAAAGCAATAACCCTACTCAAGCAGACACAATCATTTCAACTCGCTTTATTAAAGTTCAATAAAGGCAATCTTGAAGCTGCAAATGATGCAGTAGTAAAAGTGACTGAGATAGAAGACGGTTCTGAACGTTTAGTTGAAAGAGCGAGTGTTTTAAAAGAAGATATTGACAAATTTAAGGATAGTATCAAAATGTACGAAGAAACGTATCAAACCGCCAAAGACCAATTTGATAATGAAAAGTATCATGATACGATAAAAGTAATTGAAGAAGTGTTAAAACAAGATTTAAGCCATCCTGCTTTCACTGGCGTAAAGCACAAATTTGAGTCGCTGCTCAAAACAGCGAAAGAAAATGTAGAAGTGAAAGCTGTAGAACAGAAAGAACGTAAAGTAGCCAAAAAAGTAAAAAAAGAGCGGAAAAAATCAGAAGAAAAATTGAAAGAACAAGGGATTGGTGACGCGGAAGGATATTGGTTAAGCACAGATAAAAGTGAGGCTTGTCATATTACGAATACGTATTGGGCTTGTGCAGTTGCATTTTCAGACGTTATGTTTCATTATGAATTTACGAACATTGAGCACGTAAGTTCATCCGAAATAAAAGTAACGATGTCAGGCTATTCAACAACGCTTCAAATGAAAGGAAAAGATACGCTATCTTTCGAAGATGTTACGTATCATCGTGTATCTAAAAAACAAGCGAATGACATCTACGACGGGTATTATACTTTGCCATAAAAAGTTTGTAAATGTGTCGTTTAGCTAGTGATTACCTATAATGCTAGTAGATTGAGATAGCCTGTCTTTCACGTTGAATGGCAAATTTTACGTTGGTCTTGTCAACGAAAAGTTAGTACATTAAAAGGAAGAATGTTTTTTTAGGGGAGTTAAAAGAATGATTGAAATCATAGCAACTGCAGAATCGGTTAAACAAGCAACATCATTGCTTGCAGCAGGTGTCGATACAATTTATGCAGGTGAAGATACGTATGGACTCCGTATGCCAGCTTCTTTGGGAAAAGAAGAGATTGCCGAAATCGTAAAAATTGCACATGAGCAAAACAAGCGTGTAATCGTATCAGTTAATGCGATTATGCATAATGATCGAATAGCGAAGGTCGTGCAGTACTTAGAGTTTTTGCAATCGATTCGTGTCGATGCGATTACAGTTGGCGATACGGGTGTTATTCATCTATTAAGAAAAAATAAAATTGCGCTTCCTTATATTTATGATGCACAGACGATGGTGACGAGCGCAAACCAAATTAACTTTTGGGTTAAACGAGGAGCAACAGGTGCTGTCGTTGCGAGGGAACTAACGTTTGAAGAATTACGTGCGATTCAGCAACAAGTGTCCGTTCCGATTGAGGTGCAAGTGTATGGTGCGACGTGTATTTATCAATCGAAGCGTCCGCTCGTTAACAACTATTTTAATTTTACAGAGCAAACGAAATCACCGTCAAAAGAAGAAGGTTTATTTTTATCCGAATATAAAAATTCAGATACGCAATACTCTGTCTTTGAAGATGTAAATGGTACACACATTTTTGCAACGTATGACATTAACTTATTGAAGCATGTCGACGAGTTGATGCAAGCGAACTTGACTCGTTGGAAGTTGGACGGAATTTTTACGAAAGGTGAGCGGTTTGTCAAGATTGCGAGTCTTTTCGTCGAAGCAAAACGGGCGATTATTGAAGGGAAAGGGTCGCCGGAATTATATGAGAAGTTAAATGGTGAGTTACTGACATATCATCCTGAAAGTAGAATGTTGGATACTGGATTTTTCTTAAAAAGTCCAAGTGAAATTAACTAGTAGGAGTGGGGTAAAACGAATCATGAAAACAATGACGAAAAAACCAGAACTGTTAGCACCAGCTGGAACGCTTGAAAAGTTAAAAATGGCGATTCATTACGGTGCAGATGCCGTTTACATCGGTGGTACGCAGTATGGGCTGAGAAGTCGCGCTGGAAACTTTTCGATTGAAGAGATGCAAGAGGGGCTAGCGTTTGCGAAAGAGCATAACGCTAAAGTGTATGTTGCTGCAAATATCGTTGCTCATGAAAATGATACGGAAGGAGCAGGTGACTATTTTCGTACGTTGCGTGACATCGGGATTGATGCTGTTATCGTATCGGATCCGGCCCTTATTGAAATTTGTGCCATGGAAGCGCCTGGCTTACCGATCCATTTGTCAACGCAAGCGTCAGCGACAAACTATGAAGCTCTTAATTTCTGGAAAGAAGAAGGACTCGAGCGCGTCGTATTAGCTCGGGAAGTGAGTATGGATGAAATACGTGAAATTCGTCAAAATACCGATATTGAAATTGAAGCGTTTATTCACGGAGCGATGTGTATTTCATATTCAGGTCGTTGTGTGCTTTCAAATCATATGTCTCATAGGGATGCGAACCGAGGCGGCTGCTCACAATCGTGTCGTTGGAAATACGATTTGTTTGAAATGCCTGAGCTAAATGAACGCCAATCGTTATTGGCAGGAGAGCCTGTGGAGGCTTTTTCAATGAGTGCAGTTGACATGTCCATGATTAAACAAATTCCTGATTTTATTGAAAATGGGGTCGAAAGTTTGAAAATTGAAGGACGAATGAAGTCCATTCATTATGTATCAACGGTTTCAAATGTGTATCGTCAAGTGATTGATGCGTACTGTGAAGATCCTGAGAACTTTGTTTTCAAACAAGAGTGGGAAGATGAATTGTGGAAAGTGGCACAACGTGAATTAGCAACAGGCTTTTATTATGGGATTCCAGATGAAAACCAGCAATTATTCGGAAAACAACGTAAAATTCCTAGTTATATGTTTATCGGACAAGTGTTAGATTATGATGAAGAAACTCAAATCGCCACAATCCAGCAGAGAAATCATTTTAGTATTGGCGATGAAGTGGAATTTTACGGACCAGGCTTTACCCATTCGTATCAAACGATTGAAGAATTGTGGAATGAAGAAGGGACCCCGATTGAAAAAGCAAATCAAGCGATGATGATTGTAAAAACAAAAGTAAAGGCGCCTGTGAAACCGCTTGATCTCATGCGGAAGATGAAATAAGTAAGAATGGCGCTCTCACATCGACAGTCTCCCTTATGAGGGACTTTTACTGTTGCAATGATAGATTGCAGTCGGTTACATTCATTTTTTGGATAACATTACATTTGTAAACATTTTAGAAGGGAACCTATTTTATGAACATCATTGTGCTCGTTGGCAGTTTAAGACAGGAATCTTATAATATGCATTTGGCAAAAATGATGCAAAAACGATATAAATATAAGTTGAATTTAAAAATAGCGAATATTGGAGCTTTGCCACATTTTAATCAAGATGAAGAACATGCTCCTCCACAAGTTGTAAAAAAATTTAAACAGGACATTTTGGAAGCTGATGGGGTGATGATAATAACACCTGAGTATAACTGGTCCGTTCCGGGCGTGTTAAAAAATGCAATTGATTGGGCGTCTCGCGTCGATAAAGTTTTTAATAGCAAACCCGTCATGACGGTCGGTGTGACAATCGGAATGGCTGGTACCGTCCGGGCTCAGTTGCATTTGCGACAAATTTTATCAGCACCTGGCATTCAAGCGAATGTACTTGCACCAGGGGGACATGAAATTCTAATTCCATTTGCCGCTGAGAAATTTGACTCTTCTGGTGAATTAATTGATGAGGCGACGCTAAGTTTTTTAGATTCTATCGTCGATAAGTTTATCGATTTCATCTCAACTCATTGAGAATTGCTTGTAAACCGTCGTTTCTTGATCTACCAAAGGAGATTCAAGTGCTTGATTGAAAGAATCTGACTACAATAGAGTTAGTTTTTAATAATAGGAACTGAATGTGCACTGGCGATGTCAATGTAACGATCCACTTCATTTTGCCGCTTCGCATCATCCCAGCCGAGTAACGTGGTCATGATGTCAGCAACTGTGCCAATTGCAGAGAGACCATGGTTTTCACTAAACAAAAGCAAGGCGGAGCGGCGATCCATGAAGTCAGTAATCGTAAGTGCCATTTCTTGCTCAACTGCAAGTCGGACTTCGCCTTTAATTGCATGCACATCTTCAGCGAGCGGTTCAAGCCAAATTGGGTCTTCATCACCATAGTGAAGTAAATTGGTTATAAATGTTCCGTAAAGCCATGTGAGACGTTCGGCGGTTTTTTGTTTGATTCCTTTTTGCATTAGCTTGATTTGCATGTTCTTTTGAAAGGAATCGTAGTCTTGCTCGATGTGACCCCCAGGCAATATATCTTCTGCCGTTTTGTCATTGTTTCCTAGTTCGACTTGTAATTCTTTTGCAACTAGTTGCATAATTCGATTTGCCATTTGACGATACGTTGTAAGCTTTCCACCGGCAATCGAAAGTAATCCGTTTTTTATTTTCCAGACTTCATCATGACGTGATGTGTCTCTAGCTAATTTGCCTTCGTCAATGAGCGGGCGCAGACCAGCCCATGTGCCAATAATATCGTATTCGGTTATATTCGCATCTGGAAAGCACTGTTGAGCCATCGTTAAAAGTTCTTGAATTGCTTGTGAGTCGGCTGTTGGCTCATCGATTGCACCTTCGTGAGGGATATCAGTAGTACCGATATATACATAGTCTAAACGGCGAATCGCAAAGCCTTCTTTTCCCGATGGGGAGCGTAACGCAATGGCACCTTCGAGAGGGATGCGATCGGAACGGAAAAGCAAATGAATGCCTTTACTAAGTAGCATTCGTTTTGGTGGTGACAAATTTGAGCTTAGTAACGTTTCTACTGCCCACGGACCAGTTGTATTGACTGTCACTTTTGCATTTATGTTGTATTCTTTATGCGTAATTGAGTCTTGTACAGTTACTCCAGTGACACGGTCTTTATCGTATGTAAAATGAGTGACGGCTGCATAGTTTGCAATGTATGCCCCGTGTTTGGCCGCAGACTGTGCATTTGCTAATGTGAAGCGTGCATCGTCCGTAATGTATTCTCCATATACGATGCCACTTTTTAGTGGTTCGCGAAGCAAAGGTGCTATACTGCGAACTTCTTCTGCTTTTAATAGTTTGTGTTGATCGGATGGTTGCACTCCGGCTAATTTATCAAAAATGATGAAGCCTGTGCGGTATTTTGCCGTACTATTCCCTTTGTAAAGTGGTATGACGAAAGGAATCGGGTGAATTAAATGTGGGGCGATCGTTTGCAGTACTTTTCGTTCACGAGCAGATTCACGGACTAAATTGACTTCACCATTAGCAAGATAGCGAATACCGCCGTGTACAAGCTTTGAGGAGCGGCTCGATGTCCCGTAAGCGAAGTCAGCCTTTTCGACAAGTGCTACTTTTAATCCTCGGAGTACGGCGTCACGAGCAAGTCCACAGCCTGTGATTCCACCACCTATAATAAGTAGATCAACAGTTTCACTTTCCATATTTTTGAGTGCTTGCAGTCGCCCTTCTGGGCTAAACGGATGGACCGACATCAAATCATCTCTCCTTATTAAGAAATTTCCGTTTCCGTTAAGTGTATGCTTGTTACAGAGTTTATGAGTGTAGTCCATATGTCAAATTGTTTCTCGACATTTGTTCGGTTATCATCTGGCGTGAAAATTGCGCTTGTAGATTTCATCGCTTTAATCTCTTCGATACTTTTCCAGTAGTCGACAGCTAAACCTGCCATGTATGCTACACCTAGCGATGTCACTTGAACAGTGTTTGCTCGCTCAACAGGAATTCCAAGCACGTTTGCTTGCAATTGCAGGAAAAAGTCACTCTTTGCGATTCCGCCGTCAACACGGAGTGTATCAAATAGAGCAACAGGTGAATTTTCCTTAATAGTTTCAACAACTTGACGGGTACGGAATGCAATACCTTCGAGTATCGCTCGAGCGATATGTGCCTTTGTCGTTGATCGAGATAAACCGAGTAATGCACCAGATGCTTCCGGTTTTCGATATGGGGTGCCGAGTCCTTGGAGAGCAGGAATGAAAAAGACACCGCCACTATGTGGAACACTTTCAGCTAGTTTTACGCATTCTTCTGGAGAGTCGAAAAGACGAAGGTCATTTGCCCATTCGATTGCTGCTCCCCCAGTGATGACAGTGCCTTCCAAACAAAACGTGTCCACATTGTGCATACGCCATAGTGCTAAAGAATAACACCCCTTCTTAGCAAAAACCCACTGTTTTCCTGTGTTGACATTGACCATCACTGAAGTGCCGTACGTCGCTTTTCCATTGCCAGGCTCTGTCGCAAGATGCCCGAACATGGCTGCTTGCTGGTCGCCTGAAATCGCAGTAATCGGGACTTTACTATTCATTTCTGGGATTGCTGTAAATCCATAAATGGTGCTTGATGGTTTAATCGTTGCTAACTTATCTACAGGCATTTGGATCAGGCTTGCTAATTCAGGGCTCCATTTGCCTAAAACAGGGTTCCACATAGTTGTAACGACTGCATTTGAAACATCCGTTATAAATGCTTGCCCGCCGGTTAGTTTCCATACGAGCCAACTATCTAATGTTCCGATGAGCACATCACCAGTAACTACTCGTTCACGGCAGTTTGGTATGTTGTTTAGCAGCCATTCGTATTTTGTAAAAGCTGAGTTTGGATTTATGTCGATTCCGATGAGCTTCGTGAGTTCAGTGCATCGTTCAACAGTGCGCAAATCTTGCCACACGATTGCACGATGAATTGGTTTTCCTGTTGCTTGACTCCAAGCGACAGTCGTTCCGCGCTGTGTCGCAATTCCAATTGCGGCAATGTCATCTGATGTGATGTTTGCTTGTTTACATGTCGTTTTAATTAAATGAACGATCGTTTCATAGATTTCCATTGGATCGTGCTCGAGCCAGCCAGGTTGCGGTGTGAACTGTGTGATCTTTTGATAGGTATATGCAACTTGGGTGCTGTCATGGCGATAAAGAACGGTACGAATCCCTGTTGTTCCAGCATCAATCGCAAGGATGAACTTTTTTTGCATTGTTTTCCCTCCTCTTCGCAGTTTGTTTTAGGATTAAAATTAAGGCTTTTAAACTTACCTATCGACAAGTTTCTGTTCCTCCAACGGTAACAGTGTGCCTTTGTTCATAATGCCATTCGGATCTAGCGAGCGTTTTATTAATTCAAGTAGTGAATAAGAGCTTCCCAGTTCTGCGGGCATCCATTGTGCTCGTAATTTTCCAATTCCATGATGGTGACAGATTGAACCATCATTTGCGAGTGTCACTTCCATTACAATGTTCCAAATTGACCAATAGACTCGCTTCACTTCGTCTAAGTTTTGCAACGGTTTCGTCGCAAGAACGAAATAAATGTTCGTTCCTTGCATATACGCATGTGAAGCATGTCCTGAAATTGCAATTAATTCAGGTACCTCATTTCTCAGTCGTTTTGTCACTTGTTCATAAATGTTAGCAATATCCGACCACATCGCTGAAATTTCAATCGTATCAACGATCATTCCTCTGCTCGTTAATTTTTCTAAAGCTCCAACTTCATTTCGATGTTCAAACCATGCTTCAACAGGTCCAACACCTAACGGTCTTCCGCCATTCGCTTGAACGATTTTGTTGAGGGCATGGCCTTCGACTTGGGCATACCCCTCAGGTCCTTCAGAAATAAGTAATAAAATCGCTTCACCTTTGTTTAAATATTTTGTATATTTTTGTGATGTCTCGAATTCATCATGTAGACGAACGACCGCTGGTTTCCAGCCAGCTTGCATAAATTGTTGAATGCTTTCGAGCCCTTTTCGAACGCTTTCAAAAGCATATGCTTGGCTCCATCGATCAGCAGGTTTCGGGAAAACTTTTAGCGTCACTTCAGTAATGATGCCGAAAATGCCTTCGGCCCCTAAGAAAAGTTGGCGTAAGTCGGGTCCTGTTGAACGGCGTGGGTTATTTTTTATTCGGACGATGTCTCCGTTTGGCAAAACAGCTTCTAGTCCAATGAGTAAATCTTCTATGTTGCCGTATTTCGTACTAAATTGACCTGAACTACGTGTCGATATAAGTCCGCCAAGTTGTGCGAGCTCAATCGATTGTGGATAATGACCAGCGATAAAGTCTTGTTCATTGAGCCATTTTTCAAGTTGAGCCATAATAATCGCTGGTTGTGCAGTAACGGTTAAATTTTCTTTATTGAGATGGAGGATGTTGTTCATCTTTCCCATATTGATGACGACACTATGTCGCGTTGATTCAGCGGCGCCAGTCACACTTGAGCCTCCACCGTAAGGGACGACGTTTACTCCTTTTTTATTTAAAAAAGCGAGTGTTTTTGATACGTCTTCGGTCGTTTTCGGGTGAATGACGCAAAGTGGCATTTCTTGAATTGATCTAAACTTGCGTTCGACAAGACGAAACGGCCACGTATCACGTGCATATTTTGTTACGACGTCTTCTGCTTGACTTACTCTGTCTGCTCCGAGAATGTTCGTAAGTTCATGAATCATTGCTTGTTCATCCAATGGCCTTCATCCTTTTTCGTCATATTTTTCCTGCACTTGTTCGACTTTTTTACCACGTGTAAAAATGAGTCTGAGCAGTGATAAGCCATTTTTCATCGTTGGATAGCGAACGGGCAAATCGAAGCGATTTGTTTGCTTTAAAATACTTTTCTGATGTGAGAAAAGATCGAAGCTCGAGCGCCCATGGTATGCACCTATACCACTGTCTCCAACTCCGCCGAATGGCAAATGTGGGGTTGCGATATGATAAATCGTATCGTTGATACAACCACCTCCGAACGATACTGAGCGCAACACTTTATTTTGATTCGTTTTATTTTCGGAAAATAAATAAAGAGCAAGCGGTTTCGGTTTTTCTTTAACTTTTGCGATCGCTTCGTCTAGATTGGTATACGTGATGATCGGCAAAACAGGTCCGAATATTTCTTCTTGCATAACAGGACTGTCCCACGATACATCGTTAAGGAGGGTTGGTTCAATCGCTCGCGACGCTCTATCACTTTTTCCTCCTGTGACAATGTTTTCATTTTCGATTAGACGAACAATCCGGTCAAAATGACGATCGTTTACGATGTGGGGCCAATTTTCATTCGTAAGTGGGTCGTTCGTATACAATTTAGCAATGTTTGCTTTTAGCTTTGCAATGAGTGGTTCTTTAATATTTTCATGTACGAGCAAATAATCAGGTGCAATGCATGTCTGTCCAGCGTTTAAACACTTTCCCCAAGCAATTCGTTTTGCAGCAAGTCGAAGATTTGCGGTTTCATCTACGATGCATGGGCTTTTCCCACCGAGTTCTAGTGTGACCGGTGTTAAATGCTTGGCCGCTTGTTTCATCACGCTTCGTCCAATATGAGTGCTTCCAGTGAAAAAAATATAGTCAAACTTTTCTTCGAGAATCGTTCTGCTCGTTTCAGCGTCACCTTCAATGACAGTGACGTATTCTTTCAGAAATAAATCCGTTATCATTTCAGATAATACGCCTGATACTGTCGGAACGAGCTCGGAGGGTTTAATGATCGCACAGTTTCCAGCTGCAATCGCACCGATTAATGGACCGAACGTTAAGTACATTGGGTAGTTCCACGGAGATATAATGAGCACGACTCCGTATGGCTCTGAATATATACGGCTTTTAGCACCGAATAGTGTGATTGGTGTTGGAACACGTTGCGGACGAACCCATGAACGTAGTTTTCGTTTGACGTAACGAATTTCTTCTAAAATCATGCCAAATTCAGCTAAAAACGCTTCAAAAGCGGATTTGTTCAAGTCTTGTTTTAAAGCATCTAAAAGTTTTTGTTCATAGCGTAGCAGTCCGTTACTAAGTGTATCGAGCTGTTTTAAACGAAAGTTGACATCTTTCGTTTGTTCCGTTTCAAAAAAAAGACGTTGTGCAACGATTATTTGCTTGATATCGTGAGCGTTCATGCCATTCATCCTTTTTTTAATATTTCCATTAGTATTTATATTCGTGATTATATAGAAATATCCTGCTCCAAATATGTTATTGAAATAAAAAATGTTTAAATTTTAATAAATTTCAACATTAATAAATGGGGGGTTTTATGGCACAAGTAGAGTTGATGTTAAACAGAAAAGTTGGAAATGGAAGAAAAGCATCTTTGTCACTTTTGTAATCATTCCCATTTTAATCGTTGGGTTGTTATTGTTTGCAAATCATGTTGTGAATCGCTTGTTACCGTCGAGGGAAGGAACAATTGGAAACTCGGAAAGTGGAATAAAGTTTTTCCATTCGTATTTTTCCTCCCAACCCGGCAAAAGTAAGAGTGCGTCATCACGATTTTCATAGATTGGAATTCTGCCATTCGCTTTATACGCAATCTTTCCGTCTTTTGAAGCAAAAACGAAGTTTTGAGTCGGAAAGAGGAACTGATATCTTCTTTTCATATCGTCAGGAAGTATACTAGAAACGAGAAATATCGAAATGTACAGTTTTCGATTCGCAAAGATTTTTGTTAAAGATCGATATTACGCTAGTTCGGTTATTACAAATTTCCTGGCTATACGTTTGAGGTTAGAAAATAAACCGTTTTTGCGAACCATATAAAAAGGGATTATCGTTCTAATTGTCGAAACGAGTACTTAGTCAAAAAATGAACGAGAGGTAAGGGGGAGGCTGGAAAATGACTAAAGTGAAACAAAACCGAGTCGTTGTCAGTGAACAAGAATTATTGTCAATGGATGCGAGTACGCTTGCAAAAAAAATTGCCAATCAAGAAATCACTTCCAAACACGCAACAAGTGTGTTTATTTCACATTTAAAAAAGGTAAATCATGTTTTAAATGGTCTCGTTGAAGATCGGTTTGAACAAGCCTTAAGAGAAGCTGAGAAAGCAGATGCTGAAATTAAGCAAAATGGGGCAGGTCATAAAAAGCTTCTCGGTGTTCCAATGAGTATGAAAGAATCGTTCGACGTTGCCGAAATGAAAACGACGGGTGGACTCATACATAGAAAACATATTGTTAGAAAGCAAGATTCTCATGTTGTTACTGCTTTAAAAGCAGAAGGTGCAATTTTTTTAGGTAAAACGAATACGCCAACGCTTTGCTTCTGTCAGGAAACAGATAACAAGCTCTATGGTAGGACGAACAACCCATGGGATTTAACGAAAACGACAGGAGGTTCTAGCGGTGGTGAAGGAGCACTGTTAGCTGTTGGAGGAGCGGCTGCAGGTATCGGTTCAGATATTGGTGGTTCGATACGGTTTCCAAGCCATTTTAATGGAGTCATCGGGTTTAAGTCAGGTAACCGGCAAGTTTCACAAGTGGGCAGTTTCCCACCTATTGATATTGATCTTCAAGAACGGATGCTAGGCATCGGTCCGATGACGAAGTCTGTTGCGGACGCAAAAATGCTGTATAACATTATTGCGAAAAAGCCAGCAGAGGCAAAGGATTTATCCCGATTTACAATGACAATTTTGCCACGGACAAACTACCCGATGTCAGATGAAACGGAAAATATGCTAGTAATGATCCAAAAACAGTTGCAAGATGAATATGAAACGATGAAGGCTGTTCCGCCATTTTTTGATCAATGTGCGATACTCTGGCAAGAAATAATGTCGGTCGATGGGGGCCAAGGTATCGCTGAAATAACCTTTGGTGCTGATAAAAGTAACGCTGTGACAGAGTATATGAAGGAAGTTGTAACAGGGAAATCCGATGTTCATCGATTTTTGTCATGGGCATTAATAGGGGCGAATCTATTTAAACCTTCGGAAAAAAGAGTGCAAGAAATCAATCATTATCTTGCAAAAGGTGATGAACAGCTTGAAGATTATTTAGACGAACGTATTTTGTTCTTCCCTGTTTACCATACGAGTGCCTTGAAGCATGGACGTGTATACAAAGAGATTTTTTCCATTCGAAAAACATTTTTAAAATATATGCCGTACGTCGCATACGCAAATGTGTGGGGGCTTCCGTCATTGACGATCCCAATTCAAACGGACAAACAGAACATGCCTATTGGCGTTCAACTCATGAGTAAAAATGGAAACGAAGATGCATTGTTCCAAATAGGAGAATGGCTTGAAAGTCGAAATCGTGGTTACATACGGTGTATGAACTACGATTAAGAAAGGAAATATTTATAGCTCGCCGAAAGAGGCGAGTTTTCTTTTTCAAGAATAATTGAACGTTTAGAACGTTGCGTACGTCATATAGGTAGAACAGACGGAAGGGGGGGCGTATGTTCAGTTGAATGAGCAAGAAGAAAGAAAACAAATAATTCTCGCGAAGCGGGGGAATGATGAGGCATTTGCTCGCTTATTTCAAGCGAATTACACATTTTTATATAAATATTTAATCAAACTTTGTCTACAACCTGAATTAACAGAAGATCTTGTCCAAGAAACGATGCTAAAAGCATACGTCCACCTGCAAAGTTTTAAAGGGGAAGCGAAATTTTCTACGTGGCTTATATCTATCGCGTCAAGGCTGTATATCGATTACGAGCGGAAGCAAAAAAGCGAGCGAAAACGGCTCGAAAAATTTCAACAAGAAGAAAAACGAAAGTTAAAATGGAGCGTTTTATCAAACGGTTATGAATGGACGGAGCATATGGAAATATTCGCAGAGTTGCCTCCACGTCTACGCGCACCGTTATTACTGCGTCATTATTATGGTTATACATTTTCTGAAATTGCCGCCATGTTGAACATAAAAGAAGGAACGGTAAAATCTCGTGTCCATCACGGAATAAAACGTATTCGAAAGGAGTGGTCGTCATGAAAGGTAACGATGAACATCATTGGGAAAAGGAATTTAAAGCTAACTTGACAGTTTTTGAAGACGTTCATCACGTTCGCGTTCCCGCTGAAGACGAACTGCTCATCACATTGAGGCAATTTAAAGAAGAGCAAAAAAAAGCATTTGTTCGTGAATTTATAGTCTTTTTCATTACAGCACTTGTCGTTTTAACTTCCTATGTTGTTATCGCACTAAAGCTGACGACTGTGTTCATATGGATTCAAGGCATCGCCCTTTTCGTTTTCCCGATGTTCCTTTTATTCGGACATCGACGAAAAAACAGTCGAAGTGAGGTGTTTCGAGATGAAAGTGAATGAATTCGTTCTTCTTTTACTCGTGTCACCGATTATGATTACCCAAAGCACGCTTTTGTTTATTGATGCGAAGAAAAAAGGAGCGAAGGCGTGGTTTTGGGGGATATGGGGATTGCTCCAATGTCCGATGCCAACCATTTTTTATTACTTTATTGTCGTTCGACCGTATCGAAAGAAAATGAGTGGATAGTGTTAAAACTTCTATGAAACTCTTCGAATTTAGATGGCTTGACATTGAGCATCTACGTTATGTAAAGACGTTGCAATCCTTGTTGCGTAAGGCTTTATAGCCTGTCATGTTCATGACTCAATTTAATGCATCAACAGATGTTAATTCCCTCTCAAAAAAGGGGGTAACACTTTGTCCATTAAATATTCAAGGTTTTACAATGTTCATAAAAAACTTTTGACAGTACGAATGAGTGTTGAGGGGGGAAGAATAGTATGGAAATTTCATGGGGACTTGTTGCTCCGCTAATTGTTTTACAGATAATCTTGATGATTGTGGCGCTTGTTACATGTATTAAAGACGAAGAAACGAACGGTCCAAAGTGGGCTTGGATACTTGTGATTATTTTAGTTAATATTTTTGGACCGATTCTTTATTTTCTCATTGGTCGTAAGAAGTAAGGGGAGGGAACGACGTGCTCTTAACAGTGAATCAATTAACGAAAATATATAACTCGCAAGCTGCTGTTGATAAACTTTCATTTGCAATTAATGAAAATGAATGTGTCGCTCTCATCGGTCCGAATGGTTCTGGAAAAACGACGACGCTTAATATGCTTGCTGGCTTATTAACACCAACATCAGGAGAAGTTACGTTTATGGGTAATCGAGGTATCGATCGACATAAAGTTGGCTACTTGCCGCAATACCCAACTTTTTTTCCGTGGATGACTGCACGTGAATATTTAAACTTCGCTGGTAAATTATCAAACGTTCCAAAAAAAGAATTAAAGACTAGAATTGATGATATGCTTGCTTTTGTTGGACTTGATGAAGTAAAAAATAAACGGATTAGCGGGTTTTCAGGTGGTATGAAACAGCGATTAGGAATTGCTCAAGCGCTCCTGCATGAACCGAAGCTACTAATACTAGATGAACCAGTCTCAGCACTAGATCCAACAGGACGTCGCGACGTTTTGCATATGATGAAACAGTTGAAAAAAAAGCTTGCGATTTTATTTTCAACTCATGTGTTGCATGATGCTGAGCAAGTATGTGACAGCACGGTCATGATTAAAGACGGGAAACTGAAATGGTCAGGGACGTTAGATGTATTAAAAAATAAAAAGCGAGATGCTACTTATTTGCTTACAACGAAAGAAAAGCAGCTTGAGCCTTGGCTCCGAACAAAAACGTATGTAACGACTGTTAAACTTCGTACACCATTGTCTGCAGAAATAATGCTAGAAAACGAAAGTGATCGAATCCATCTTTTAAAAGATTGTGTCCAAGATGAATTGGACGTCATTCATTTTGAGTTAAAAAAGCATACACTTGAAGATGCGTATGAGGAAGTGATGAACGGATGAAAACGTTTCTAACTTTATTCCAGAAAGAATGGCTTGAAGCGTGGCGTGATAAAAAATTGATTTGGCTTCCGATTGTTATGATTATTTTAGCTGTTTCCCAGCCGATTGCCTTATACTACATGTCAGATATTTTATCTAGTTCAGGAAATTTACCAGAAGGAGCTGTTATCGATATCCCTGTTCCGTCGGGTGAAGAAGTGTTGTCTAGCACGCTTTCACAATTTAATCTAATCGGAACTGCAATTATTGTTTTAAGTGTGATGGGAAGCATTTCGCATGAGCGGAATAGCGGTGCATTGTCATTAGTTATGGCTCGTCCAGTGCAACCTTTACAGTATATTAGTAGCAAATGGTTTGCGCATGCGATTATCTTAATCGTTTCATTTAGTATTAGTTACGGGCTGGCCTACTATTATACGATTCTCCTTTTTCATGACGTTTCATTAGTGCGTTTCTTCGCTAGCTTTGCGATTTACTGTTTATGGATTGTATTTGCGATGACCGTAACACTTTTAGTCGGAACGATGCTTAAAAAAGCAGGTGGCATTGCAGGAACAAGCATACTTTTCATTGCAGGTTTGTCGATCGCTAGCACACTTTTTCCGAAGTTCACGAAATGGAGCCCAGCAAATGCATTTAGTGAAGCGAATCAGTTTTTACTGACTGGAAACGGGAATGATACATTTTACCCGACGGTTATTACGACTTGCTTACTTATTATCGGGCTCGTCCTTTTAGCTGCTTCGTTATTTAAACGGTTTGAAAGCTATTCAACATAAAGCGGAGATTCGCAACAGTGGAGGCTCATTTCCGGAGATTTAGTGAGATATCGTGTAAAAAGTTTTACATTCATATAATTTGAAATAGAACGTTAAGAACGCTCGTTAGGGAATGTTAGTATACTTGAATACTGGATGTGAACAAGAGTGATGACATTGTTTTCATAAAAATGCGTTAAGCGAAGCGGTTTTACTGAAACGGTAAACTGTTTTATTAAGCCATCTGACGCGGTGGGGCTCGTTTTTAGCAAGGTTTACAGTGTTAATCTGTGGAAATGCAATGGATCGTTAAAGAATATCCATTGTTTACAACGATTCAAGCGGTTGATATGTGATGAAAAGGAAGGCTTCTACACCTTCCTTTTTTATGTTGTCACTTGTTTTACTTTATTCGTTTGCGCTTTGTACACTTGATAGAGGATAAAAGCGATAACGGATAAAACAATACCGGAAATATATGGAAGTCCAATTGTAATTGAGAAGAGCCAGCCACCTAACGGTGGACCGATAATTCGTCCGAGTGAATCAAACGATGAAAGCATACCTGTCGTGCTACCATGGCCTGTCGTGGATGTTTTTGTTAGTAGTGCTGATACTGCTGGACGAATAACTCCATTACCGATACCGAAAATCGTTAAAAAAATCGCTGCTGTCGTAAAACTGTCGACGAACAAGATGAGCCAAAACCCGATTGCTGAAACGACGGCACCGATTTGTATGACAAATCCTTCTCCAAATCGTTTCGTAAGCCGTCCGACTAATCCGCCTTGAACAATGGCCCCCGCTAAGCCCATAATCATAAATATATAACCGAGCTGTACAGTACCTAGCCCTGCTCTTTCTGCTGCAAAATAAGCAAACGTTGCTTCTAATCCAGCGAGAGAGAGTGAGACGAACAGCTGTAGAAAGTACAAAATCGATATCGAGCCTACAAATGCTTCGCGGAACGAACGTTTTTCTGCTTGTACATGCTCTCTCGTTTGAGGTAACGATTCTTTTAAAACAAGTAACACGAGAAAAACGGTTATGAAAGATGATATCCCCGCGATATAAAACGGCATGCTTAAGTTAGTTTTAGAGAAAATCCCACCGATTGCTGGTCCAAAAATAAAGCCTAATCCGACAGAAGCACCGACAATTCCCATTCCTTTTCCACGGTCTTCTTCTGTCGTTATATCAGCAACATACGCCATCACAGTAGGCATATTTGCTGACGAAAGTAAGCCACCAATAATGCGAGCGGCGAAAAGCATCCAAAGTTCAGTTGCAATCGCCATTAAGAAAAAAGAGAGAGAAAGTCCTGTTATCCCGATAACCATAATAGGTTTACGGCCAATTCGGTCCGAAATGCGTCCCCACATCGGTGCAAACAATAGCTGCATGACTGAATAAACGGCCATTAATAAACCAAGTTGAGTTGGAGAAGCTCCCATATCTTCAGCATAGAAAGGCAGGACAGGAATAATAATTCCAAATCCAACCATAACGAGAAACATGACTGCAAATAAGATCGGCAACGCTTTTTTAGTGTTCAAGTTAGTTCACTCCAGTTAGTACAAGCTTATCTATAATTTCAGTAATAAAAGAAATTTCGGCTTCAAGCATTTTTTTCTTATGTAAAAATGCTATGTTTATTCCTTTTTCTTCATGGTTTGGGACTTTATTTAATGCCTTATATTTTTCTTCTAGTTCAGATTGTTTTTTCTTTAATAAGTTCATCGTTTGTTCTTTTGGTAAATGGTCAAGGAACATAAATCCAATTTCATTTTTATATGTAGCCGTTTCAGCTGAAGCTAAATTTTGCATTAATAATTTCTGGAAATATTCAGTGCCCTTTTTATTAATGGAATACACTTTTCGGGGTGGACGATTTCCATCGTATTCGATTGACACGTCTATGTATTGCTCTTTGCTCAACTTATCGAGTAGCGAATAAGCAGTAGCTTTTTTCATAGTCGTGATGTATGTTAAATTTTTTTCAATAAAATCATGGATTTGGTAGCCGTGTTGACTTTGTGAAATTAATAACCCTAACAGTAATAATGAACGATGGCTCATATCATCCCCTCCAAGAATGATTATAAATCAAATTATAAATACTTTAATTATGAATAGTCAATGAATGACTAATAACAATCTGATTATACATAGGATTATTTTTGTGTAAATCTATTGACGTATATAAATTACAATGATATTATTATAATTTTTGACAAATTTACTTCTATATAGTATACTTCTGTATATATACAAATGGAGGTGTCTATTTGTTCCAAGTTGGAGATAAAGTTTTTTACCCAATGCATGGGGCAGGGACTGTAAAAGCGATTGAAACGATTGAGGTTCAAGGGGAAAATCAGCGCTATTACGTCATTAACATTCCAATCAGTAAAATGGATGTTAAAATACCTTGTGCTAATGTAGAGAAGGTGCACATTCGTTCTGCTGTCGCTAAAGACAAAGTTGACAGTATATTGCGAACGAAGCAAGTGACAACTAAGCCAAAAGTGACCAAAACATGGACGGAAAGACTTAAAGTTTATTCAGAAAAAATGAAAACAGGTGACATGGAAGCTACGTATGCAGTTGTTCAAAACCTCGTTTCACTGAGTGAAGAAAAGTCTTTAAATGCGACTGAACGAGATATGCTTAATAACGCTCGTAAACTTTTGATTAGTGAACTTGCATTGATTAAAGGTATCCCGGAAAGCCAAGCGGCAGAGATATTAGATAAAACATCATAATTGATAAACACAAACTGGCCTAGGAAGACAGCCAGTTTTTTGTCTTTCATAGATACAGCTGTCGTAAATTTAATGAGAATGAGATAAAAAGCTAAAGCCGATGATGGCACAAGTTTCAATAAGAAAACAAAGTGATTAACAATGAACAAGTAATTACTGTGTTAATTTGTGAAATAATTCTTTGTCGGACTTGGAAAGTAAAATGGAATGTAGTGATTGATGATGCAGACGAACGCTTTGTTTGTCTAAGTTTTTATCGATAGATTTTACAATTGAATCGTTGAACGTTTGTCCTCTGAATGAAATACACTATTTAAGCGCTCGGATTTAAGGATTGCTTGAGCTAATTTTTTGGTTACATGTTGATTAGGGAAAGAATTAGGATGAAATCGTTTAATCATTTCAGCGCATTCTAAGCTACAACTTTTTAGCATAAGGATTTTTTTGATTGGAGATTTGGAATCAGTCTTTCTTCATATATTTGTTATTTTTAATTTTTGAAATGGATCGTTTAGACTACGTTTGTATTTGGTGATTAGTAGGTCTAACAGCTTGTATTTACTATTTAATATGGTCATTTTTTCTAAAGTCTAGTAAAATTCATGTTGCTTTGTATTTATTTTATTGTTGGAGGGAATTGGTATGTATTGTCGTGAATGCGGTAACAGCGTCAATGAAAATGCTGAAATTTGTACAAATTGCGGTGTTCGACCTTTAAATGGTCATAACTATTGTCAATCATGTGGCAGTGAGACTAAGGATCAGCAAGAGTTATGTGTTAATTGTGGTGCAAAATTAGTCATTAATAAACAAGCTGTTGCAAGTGCAAATGATGAACCTTCAGGACTCGTAAATTTTGCTGCATGTTGTTTTCCAATTGTAGGATTGATTTTGTATTTTGTTTGGCGTGATGAAAAACCACGTTCAGCAAAGTCGGTTTGTAAATGGGCTGTTATTGGGTTCGGCATCGGAATTGTACTCTACATACTTGCGATTATTTTTGGTATTTTAGCAGAAATTGCACTTGGTTATTAAATATTAAGGTAGATTTTGGATGGAAAAACTGTTGCATGTCCTATTTGCTTGTCATAGAATACCTGAGCGTTCTTTCTTTTTTAGAGGTAAGCAGTTTCCAATATGTGCACGGTGTACTGGGATTTTAATCGGCTATTTGTTTGGCTTTGTTTATTTTTTATTATTTGGAACGATCTCATTTCTTTTTGCACTATTATTACTCGTACCACTGATGGTTGATGGCTTTGGTCAATTTGTCGGTAAATGGGAAAGTACGAACGTAAGACGTTTATTCACAGGATTATCTGCGGGGATTGCTACTGATTTTATTGTCTATTGGTTAATCGTATATGGAATTACTCACGGTAGACAATTAGGTAAGCTGTTGTTAGGTGTAATATAGGAGGTACATTGATTGTTTTGTTCCAATTGTAGTGTACAAATTCCTAAGCAAGCTGAAATTTGTCCGAAATGTGGGGTAAGACCATTTCGGATGAACTACTATTGTAGTGACTGTGGAAGTAAAGTAAGACAGGAAAATCAAGAATACTGTATCGAGTGCGGGGTTTTTTTAAATAAGCCTGTTGCAGGTTCTTACAGTCAAGTGATGGAACCATGGCTCGTTGCATTGTTATCTTTTCTTGTATCAGGACTTGGTCAAATGGTTGTTGGTCAAGTAAAAAAAGGTGCAACATTGCTTGTTGGCAGCATGATAATTGCCTTTTTTACATTTGGAACATCTTTTTTTTTAACAACGCCACTTGTTGTTATTGATGGATATTTAATTGGTAAAAAATTAAAAGAAGGTAAGAGAGTTGGGGAGTGGGAGTTTTTTTAATTTTTTCTTAGGAGAATATAAATATGTTTTCTAGGCAATGTGGCAATCCAATTGGAACTGAAGCTGATTTTTGTATTCAGTGTGGTTTTCGACCAATGAAAAGTTCAAATTTTTGCCAATCGTGCGGTGAGGTTACGTTAGACAAACAAGAGATGTGTATAAATTGCGGAAATATGTTAATAACGATAACTGCTCAAACATATGCCGGCTTTTGGCACCGATTTTCGGCTTTTATAATTGATAGTGTAATCATTACAATTCCAATTTTTATAGTTGGTTTTTCAATTGGATTTTTAGCAGAAATGAGTTTTATCACAGGGGCTTATGATTACAATGACAGGATTGCATTATTCGTTGATATCGCTTACGTCTTAAATTTATTCATTGCTATCTTAATTTATTTGTTATATTTTGCGATTTCTCATTCTAGTACTTGGCAAGCATCTATCGGTAAAAAGCTTGTTGGATTAAAAGTAATCGATTATAATGGTCAACGTATTTCATTTTGGCGTTCTCTTGGAAGGACAGTTGCTACTTATTTATCTGGTATTTTGTATATAGGATATATTATCGCTGGGCTTACTAAAAAAAAGCAAGCGCTTCATGATTTCATTGCTAAAACATACGTTATAAAAACTTAATCAAAGGACACGATTGTTCGTGTCTTTTTTTTACGTTTCATTTGTTTGCATAAAGTAAACTTGTATACAGAATGAATTCATGTTGTTTTCATAACTGTGTACATGTATTCATATCCGTATACATCCATTTGTATCAATGTGTGTGCGAGTTTAACAATTTGTATACAAAAATGAATACAATGATTAGGTTTTGTGTACAGAAAAATTAACGTTGATGAGTTTGATAATCTAGTATATTCTTATGTTAGGTGTTAGTTTTCATTTTTTACCATAAAAATTGATGAAAGGTATGATGGCATGAGTAAAAGTAGAATTGCTGCGATCGATGTCGGAAATGATTCAGTCAAAGCTATTTTTGGTAAAGCAGATTATGAATTGAATCTTCCTAACGTCATTGCGATAGATACAGAAGATAGACCAGTCATAGGAATAGAAGAACTAGATAAGAAAGATCCGTTGGAAGGAATACATATAAAAGTACACTCCCCTGCTTTGAGAGAGAACAACGTGATTTATCGGGTTGGAAACTTAGCTACAAAAAGTAGCAATGCGACGGAATTAGATCCAGGAAGCAGTAAATCAGAGGAAGATCAATCCCTTGTTATGTTATTTACATCACTTGCGTTAGATGCTGTTCGAGAAGAGAATGCAGCAGTATTTAAAAAAACAAATGAAGTCATTGACGCAACGTATACACTTGGAACAGGATTGCCACTTCGTGAAGTAAAAGAAGGGAGAGATGTCGCTTATCGTTCACAATTACTCGGTTCAGTTCATCAAGTTGAGTTTCTAGTAACTCCAAAATATCAGGGACTAAAAGTAAATATTAAATTTGATGAAGTGAAAGTGTACCCTGAAGGGTTTGCCGCTTATATTAATCTTGTTATGGATAATAATTTAAATATTATAAATCGAGAATTAGTAGATAAACGAATCATTATTCAAGATATTGGTGGTTTATCAACAGACATAGCGGTCATTAAAAATCGTAATGTTGATGATGACAAAGCTCAAGGGTTTAATATCGGCGTAGCAGAATCATTAGAAGAAATACGAGAAGAAATTCGTACAAGACATGGTGTTGAGTTGGATAGCCGACGTGATGTCGTTGAGATCATAACGCGTAAACATGATCGAAACCATATAATGGTGAAAGGGAATCGTACGAGCGTTCACGATATCGTTGATCGAGTTTTACTTGAATTAGCGAAAAAGCAATATCGCCATTTGCGAAATATGTGGCAAAAGAACTCCCAAACTGAAATTTGTTATTTTGTTGGTGGCGGTTCGATCGTTTTAAAAGAATATTTAATAACGTTAAATAACAGTTTAGATGGCTATAATATAGCATTTTTTGAAGATGAAAAAGAGAGCATTTGGATGATGGCAAATGCGTATTATAAACTTATTTCAGCATTCGATAAATCTGTGAAAAATGAAGAGAAAAATGAGGCAAGCAACAAAAAACATGCAAAGAATTGATAGGGTGATTCCGTGAAGAACAAAGGAATGACAACAATTCGGAGAGGACAGGCGATTACTTTTCGACTACCTTCCGATACACCTGATCATATATTAAAGCAATTGCAGAAGCTTAAAGAGACAGAAAGACGAAATTTCTCAAGTACAATTGCAGAGTTTGCGTTGGAAGGCGTAAAAAACTCACTAGTAAAAGAAAGAGAATCAATTACGATTCCTTTACCAAAACAACTAACAAAAGAACAACGAAGCTGGTTGAGGCACTCGCATTCGGAGACACTTATCGGAACAATTGTATATCAATTGCTTGAAGACCCTGTACGAGCGACAGCACTATTTGCCTCATTAAACAGTAATGCGACGAATATTGAAGATGCTCTTTATTTACAAGAGGAACTAGAGCCTAATCTTTTGAGTTCAACCGCGACCGAACGAGATGAAGATGATGATTTAGAGAATTTTGATTTAAACGAAGCACGACAACAACTAGCGCCTACAATGGAAGAAGAAATAATTGAAGAAGATGCAACTGATTTACTTGGAGACTTTATTTCACATATGAACAAATGAAAGAGAGACAGATGTAAAGTCAGTCCCTCTTTTATTTTTATGAACTTACGCCTGAGATTTTTCTCGCGAGTTCATGAACTGCTGAAATTGCTCTTTTAATTTTTTTCGTGATTTTTTAGTACGAAGTAAGTAAGCAACTCCAAGTATAATTGTTGTTAATGCTAATTTATTTCGCTTCATTTTATGTCAGCCTCCTTCGACATTATTCATTAAGTTTCCCGAAAGTAAAAAACTTAATCAGTCATTTCCCGGGTAATATTCGACAAGATTTATCACTCACTTGAGAGTACAAACAAGCTCCAAATAATTTAATTAGGTCAAACTAAACATTTTCAATAAAACAATGAATATGTAAAACTTAACTTATTAAAAAAAATAAAGCAGCGTAACCATTACGCTGCTCAATTTTACGAATTGCTCTTTACTTGACTCATGGGAATTCCACATGCTTTTGCGACACCTTCTCCATACGCAGGATTAGCTTGATAACAGTTGTGTATATGTCTAATTTTAATTTTTTCTGGTGCATTTCCCATATTTCGTGCAGTATTGGCGAACAATCTTTCTTTTTCTTCTTCATCCATTAAGTTAAACAAAAGCCCAGGTTGAGTAAAGTATTGATCATCATCTTCTCTAAAATCATATTGATATGCATCACCTTCAAGTTCAAGAGGTGGTTCTTTATATTCGGGTTGCTCTTGCCATTCACCATAACTATTTGGTTCGTAATGAAGTGTAGAACCAACGTTACCATCCACTCGCATCGCTCCATCTCGATGATAGCTATGAAACGGACAACGTGGTTGATTTACAGGAATCTGAAAGTGGTTTACACCAAGACGATATCGTTGTGCATCTCCATAAGAAAATAGACGCCCTTGCAGCATTCTGTCAGGTGAAAAACCGATTCCAGGAACAATATTTGCTGGATTAAAAGCTGCTTGTTCAACATCAGCAAAGTAGTTATCGGGATTGCGATTTAATTCAAATTCTCCAACTTCAATAAGAGGAAAATCTTTTTTGCTCCAAACTTTCGTTAAATCAAAAGGATTGTACGGCATATTTTTAGCTTCTTCTTCAGTCATGACTTGAATGTACATTTTCCATCTAGGAAAATTTCCATCCTCAATGCTCTCATACAAATCACGTTGATGAGATTCACGATCACGACCGATTAGATCAGCGGCTTCTTCATCTGTTAAGTTTTTAATGCCTTGCTGTGTACGGAAGTGGAACTTGACCCATGTGCGTTCATTTTTATCGTTAATTAAGCTGAATGTATGACTGCCAAATCCATGCATATGTCGATAAGATTTTGGAATTCCGCGATCACCCATAATATACGTGACTTGGTGAAGAGCTTCGGGCAATTTTGTCCAAAAGTCCCAGTTGTTATGAGGGCTGCGTAGGTTCGTACGCGGATCACGTTTTACCGCATGGTTTAAGTCAGGAAATTGCAATGGATCACGAAAGAAAAAGACCGGTGTATTATTACCGACGAGATCCCAGTTTCCTTCCTCAGTATAAAATTTCAATGCAAAGCCACGTATATCTCGTTCGGCATCAGCCGCACCTCTTTCGCCTGCGACTGTGGAAAAACGGGCAAACATTTCTGTTTTTTTACCAACTTCTGAAAAGATTTTTGCTTTTGTAAATTGAGTGATGTCATTTGTAACTACGAATGTTCCGAAAGCACCTGAGCCTTTAGCATGCATACGTCGTTCCGGTATGACTTCACGATCAAAATGAGCGAGCTTTTCCAAAAACCATACATCTTGTAACAACATTGGTCCTCTGCGACCTGCAGTAAACACGTTTTGGTTGTCTGCTACTGGTGCACCAGCTGCAGTTGTAAGCTTCTTTTTATTTTGTTTATCTGACATGATAGGACACCTCCAAAATTTTTAAAGAACAAATTACAATTACTATAATATACAAACCATTACAATTTAGTTAGTATTTTAATTTTATATTTTTTTTAAAGAACCTATATTTTTAAGTATGCAAATTAACATCGCAATATGCTGTAACTTGAAAGTTATTAATACAAAACGTTAATGTAGGTGTTTACCGCAATGAAAATCTCTGGTAAATTGATATGTAATAAAATTGAAATTTTTAAATTATTACTATCTCGTGTAAACTCCATTCATTTGTAGGAAGTCTAACATTGTTAAAGGCAATTATCAGAATATAATTAATTTACGTAACGTATAGGGGATGTTTCAATGAAACTCTCATCAAGTTTAGCGGAAAAAATAATTACCGAAGTTCAGAAAGTTTTACAAGAAAATGTCATCGTAGTCGGTGTGGACGGTATTATAATGGCTAGCACTGACCCCGTTAGAGTCGGAACTTTTCATGAAGGGGCATCGATCGTTGTTCGAACAGGTGAAAAACTTGATATTAAAAAAGACGATGTGAAAAAACTGAAAGGTGTCAAAGAAGGAGTCAATTTGCCGATCCGCTTTAACAATGCAGTTATCGGAGTCATTGGGATAACGGGTACTCCGAAAGAAGTTGGTCCGCATGGTGATTTATTAAGAAGAATGACTGAATTGCTTATTCAAGAAAATTATATTCGCGAACAAATGGATTGGCGCGAACGTTCATTAGAAGCCTATGTACTTGATTGGTTAAAAATGAAAAAATGGTCGAGTGCGATGATTCAGCGTGGAGAAATATTAGGACTTCAACTTGATGTCCCACGGAAATGTATTCTCATCCATATCCAAAATGAAGAATTTTTGCAATCGTTACAACCTAGTCTTTGGTTATATCTCCAACGTTTTGTCACTCAATTCAATACGAATGATATTCTTGTACGTTGGGGAAGCAATCGATTTGTTATTTTGGAAGAGGTTGATGCTCATGATAGCAATGCGCGAACAACATATCGTTTACAGAAATTAAGAGAGTCTATATATAAAAAATTCAAATTTCAAATTGCCGTCGGAGTGGGGGGACCAGTAAGTGCAAATAAAGTTTATGAATCTTATGAGCAAGCGAGACGCGCATTACCGGTTGCAATTGAAAAAAATGCGATCGTGTTTGAATCTGACCTTCGATTAGAAATTTGCTTACAAGATATTACTGAAGAAACACGTATTCTATTTTTAAAACGAACGTTAGAACCGTTACTTGGTGAAGATGAATTAATTGAAACGTTAAAAGTGTACATCGAATGCAATGGTTCACTTAAACAAGCATCTAAACAGTTACACATCCATATCAATACACTTCATTATCGTTTGAAACGTATAGAAGAGATAACGTTATTAAATCCAAAACAATTTAAAGATCGAGTGACTTTATATATGGCGTTGTTGTTTTTGGATGATCATACAAATTAGTTTCGTTGAAATTGCGCTAAATTTGTTTCTTTACACATTTCAACAATCTGTCACAATTCCTTATACTTAAAATAGGTGATGAAAAATGCTTGCAAATGATATAAAGGAAGCATTAGTAAATATCGTAGGAAAGGAAAATGTAACAGATTCGAAAGCTAGTTTACTCGTTTACTCTTACGACGCTACACCACAGTTTCAATCGTTACCAGATGCGGTCATTTCGCCAAGAAATACGCAAGAAGTTAGTGAAATTGTGAAACTGTGTAATGAGTATAAAGTTCCGATTGTTCCTAGAGGTTCAGGTACGAATTTAGCAGCAGGTACTTGTCCGACTTCAGGGGGTATCGTGTTACTTTTTAACCGTATGAATAAACTCCTTGAAATCGATGAGTCTAACTTGACTGTTACTGTACAGCCAGGTATTGTTACACAAACAATGATAAACGAAGTCGAAAAAAGAGGGTTGTTTTACCCACCTGATCCGAGTTCGATGAAAATCTCGACAATAGGCGGAAACTTAAATGAAAATTCTGGTGGATTAAGAGGATTAAAGTATGGTGTTACTCGTGATTACGTACTAGGACTCGAAGTCGTACTTCCGAACGGAGAGATTATTCGGACAGGCGGAAAGTTAGCTAAAGATGTCGCTGGTTACGATTTAACGAGACTATTTGTTGGTTCGGAAGGGACATTAGGTATTATTACGGAAGCGACTTTAAAACTTATTCCAATGCCAGAAACGAAAAAAACATTACTTGCTCAATATGATAGTTTAGAAGCTGCAGCAGAAACGGTTTCCGCGATAATTGCTAATAAAATTATACCGACAACATTAGAGTTTCTTGATCAACCAACACTTCAAGTTGTAGAAGATTTTGCAAAGATTGGTTTGCCGACAGATGTTGAAGCTGTTTTGTTAATCGAACAAGACGGTCCTGCAGAAGTTGTTGAACGTGATATTGTCAAAATTGCCGAAATTTGCACACAACAGAAGGCAATTAATGTACAAGTCGCAAACTCTGATGAAGAAGCACACGATTTAAAAGAGGCAAGACGTACAGCATTGTCGGCCCTTGCACGCTTGAAACCAACGACCATTTTAGAAGATGCGACAGTACCGCGTTCAGAAATTGCGACGATGGTAAATGCAATTAATGAAATAGCTGAAAAATATGATGTAACGATTTGCACATTTGGACATGCGGGTGATGGAAACTTACACCCGACGTGTATAACCGATGTTCGTAACGAAGCTGAAATTAAACGCGTTGAACAAGCCTTTGAAGAAATTTTTGCAAAAGCAATTTCGTTAGGTGGTACGATTACCGGCGAACACGGAGTCGGAGAAGTGAAAGCCCCTTATTTAGAAATGAAGCTCGGTAGTGCTGGCATTGAAATTATGAAACAAGTAAAACAAGCATTTGACCCGAATCACATTATGAATCCTGGAAAAATTTTTGCGAAAGACAAACGGAAAAGAGTGGTGACCGGGCAATGAAAAAGATGCAAATAGACTTCGAGCTTCGAATGGATGAAGAGCAATTATTAAATTGTATGAGGTGTGGGTTTTGTCTGCCACATTGTCCAACATATTTTGAAACGCAAGATGAAGCGGCATCACCTCGAGGACGAATTGCGTTAATGAAAGCTGTTACTGACGGGTTAATTGAACCTGATGAAGATGTTGAGAATCATTTAAATTTATGTTTAGGGTGTCGTGCGTGTGAGCCAGTTTGTCCTTCTAATGTAAAATATGGACACTTGCTGGAAGAAGCGCGTGACATTATCAATAAACATAAAAAGCATTCGTTACCAGCTAAAGTTGCTAGAAATGTAACGTTTAAAAAATTGTTTCCACAACAAAAAAGAATGAAAAAAATGACAGGGTTGCTTTCGTTTTACCAACGTTCAGGCTTACAAAAAGCAGCTCGAAAAACAGGAGTGCTTAAATTTCTGCCGACTCAATTGCAACATATGGAAAAAATTCTTCCGATCGTCCCGGGCTACAAAATGATGAAAGAGCGTCCAACACATGTCTCAGCGATTGGTGTGACAAAGAAAAAAGTTGCCTTTTTTACCGGTTGCCTCATGGATACGATGTTTTTAGAAACGAATGAAGCAACAATAAAGCTTTTACAGCTTGCAGGGTGTGAAATTAGTATTCCTGAGCCGCAAACGTGCTGTGGGGCGCTACACGGACATGGTGGAGAAAAAGAGACAGCAAAGGAGATGGCGAAACGAAATATTAAAGCATTTGAACAGCTTGATGTCGATGCTGTCATAACGAATGCTGGAGGATGTGGAGCGTTTCTTCACGATTACGATGAATTGTTTAAAAATGATGAAGAGTGGGCAGAACGAGCGCAACAATTCACTAGTAAATTGCAAGATTTATCGAGTTTACTCATTGAACTAGATTTTTTAAAGAAACCGTTATCGCTCCCCGAACAAGTAGTAACCTATCAAGACTCGTGTCATTTACGCAATGTTATGAGAGTATCAACAGAGCCTCGTAAACTATTGCAAGCGATTGACGGTATCTCTTATAAGGAAATGAACAATGCTGACCATTGTTGTGGTTCAGCTGGTATATATAATATTTTAGAACCTGAAATGTCAACGAAAATTCTTGAACGTAAAATGAAGCATGTGAAAGAAACAAATGCAGTGACAATTGTCACATCAAACCCAGGCTGTTTGTTGCAAATGAAGCTTGGGGTTGAAAATGAAGGATTAGCTGACAGCATTCGTGTCGTCCATATTGCTGATCTATTGCTAGAAGCAGTGGAACCTTTCGTTTTAATTAAATCATAAGAAGGATCTGTATGTTCCTTCTTATGGTTTATTAAAAAATAAAATAACTTTATTAAAAGGGGGATTTTATATGGGTACAGGAACATTGGCAATTTTGGCATTATTGCCAATTGTTGTTGTCGGTATTTTTTTAGTTTGGCTAAGATGGCCAGCTAGTCGAGCGATGCCGTTATCTTACATTGCGGCAGTTCTATTAGCATTGTTTGTTTGGAAGGTTGATTTTTCTCAAATCGCTGCTGCATCCGTGCATGGTCTTGTAACCGCTATCACGTTATTATTTATTATTTTTGGTTCCGTATTACTGTTGAACACACTGCAGGAAAGTGGTGGTCTTCATACGATTCGTCGCGGATTTACAGACATTACACCAGACCGTCGGATTCAAGTGATTATTATCGCATGGCTCTTCGGTTCATTTATTGAAGGTGCTTCTGGATTCGGTACGCCTGCAGCTGTGGCGGTACCATTACTTGTTGGCCTTGGTTTTCCAGCAATGGCAGCGGTTGTCTCTGGAATGATTATTCAAAGTACACCCGTTTCGTTCGGTGCTGTCGGTACACCGATGCTTGGCGGGGTTGGTCCGGGAATGGGAGCAGCTGAACTTGCGGACGTTGACGGATTTGTATTCGAAACAGCAGCAAAAGTTGCAACGATTCATACAATCGCTGGGCTTTTCGTGCCGTTAATTTTAGCAGCATTTTTAACGCGATTTTTTGGAAAAAACAAATCGTTTAGTGAAGGTTTAAGAGTATGGAAATTTGCACTTTTTGCTTCACTAGCGATGACAATCCCGTATATAATTGTTGCACACCTTCTCGGACCAGAGTTTCCGTCTATGATTGGAGGACTTATTGGGTTAGCGATTGTAATCCCAGCTGCGAAAAAAGGCTTTCTCATGCCGAAAGATGAAATATGGGATTTTGAACCGAAAGATCGTTGGGATCCGTTATGGAATGGTAAATTAGAAATTAAAAATAACGATGCTCACGCAGGCAAAATTAGCATGGTGCGCGCATGGTCACCATATATTTTCGTCGCGTTATTGTTGCTGGCGACAAGATTAATTAAACCATTGCAAACAGCCATTCGTGATGTAAAAATCTCGATTCCAAACATTTTTGGAACAGACATTTCTTCAAATTGGGAAATTTTATATTCACCAGGATTTATTTTTATCATTGTTTCAATTATTACGTATTTCGTACACAATATGAATGCGACTGACTATAGTAAAGCTTGGAAAGAATCAGGGAAAACAATGCTCGGTGCTTCAACGGCACTCGTTTTTACTGTCCCGATGGTACAAGTGTTTATTAATAGCGGAGGTGGGGCAGCGGGTTATGACCAAATGCCAATTGCGCTTGCCGACGGTGTAGCTGCATTGGCTGGTTCAGTTTATCCAATTTTTGCTCCATTCGTCGGAGGACTTGGTGCATTCGTAGCAGGTTCGAACACAGTGAGTAACATGATGTTCTCGTACTTCCAATTTGGCGTTGCTGATCGAATTGCTGTAGATGGTTCATGGATGGTTGCTCTTCAAGCTGTAGGCGGAGCTGCCGGGAACATGATTTGTGTACACAACGTCGTCGCGGCATCTGCGGTCGTTGGTATGCTCGGTAAAGAAGGACACGTAATTCGAAAAACACTCATACCATTTGTCTATTACTCATTAATTGCTGGTTCCATCGGTTATTCGATTATGTGGACAGCTGAAAAAGGAATTTTTAACATCGGTTCGATTATTGCAGTACTCATTTGGGCATTTTTCATTTACATTATTGCATCGAACAATCGTCGATTAAATTCAGTTGATCGCGGTATTGCATCATAGTGAATTTAGCATAAATGAAAAAAGACGTAAGGCTATACATTATACAGCCGAGCGTCTTTTTTCTGTTTATTCATTCGATAGTTTCAGAACTTCAAGTAACTTAAAGAACAAGCTAAGCACAATCGCAATGATCGTCGCTAGTCCCATTCCTTTTAACTGAACTGTCCCGATGTTAATGGCTGCTCCGCTAATCCCAATAACGAGCACGACACAAGTTAAAATTAAGTTTTGTGCTTTACTATAATCAATTTTTGATTCAACAAGCATCCGAATGCCACTCGCTGCAATGATTCCAAATAAAAGAAGTGATATACCGCCCATGACAGGTGTTGGAATCGATGAGATGAGTGCGGCAAGCTTTCCAAAGAAGGAAAGAATCATCGCGATAACGGCTGCAATACCGATTATCCATGTTGAATACACACGAGTAATTGCAAGTACCCCGATGTTTTCGCCGTACGTCGTATTTGGCGTTGAACCTACAAAACTTGAAATCATTGTTGAAATCCCATTTCCCATTAATGAGCGGTCAAGCCCAGGCTTTTTCATTAAATCTTTTTTTACGATATTGCCTGTCACAACAAGGTGACCGATATGCTCGGGAATAAGGACAAGTGCAGCAGGTAAAATAATTAACATATCCGACCAATTGAATTGAATCCCGTAAAATGTTGGCAATGAAAGCCAAGCCGCTTCTTGCACGTTTTTTAAATCAAGAATTCCGAAAAAGTATGCGATGACGTAACCGGAAACAATCCCAAGTAAAATGGGAATAATTTTTAAAAATCCACGTAATGTTACCCAAAAAATGATCGTTAATAATAGGGTAAGCAAAGAAACGGTAACAATTTTCGGATCCATCGTCCAGTTTTGAACATCAGTAGGCTGAATTAAACCTGCCATTTCCGCAGCAACTGGAACGAGTTCAAGACCGATTACCGCCACGATTGCGCCCATTGCGGCAGGTGGAAAAATCACGTCAATCCAGCTTGTACCAGCTATTTTTACAATAAGTGAAACGATGACGAGGACGACTCCGACCGCAAAGAAACCTCCAAGCGCATAGCTGTAACCTTCCACACCATTATACTTATCGAGAACGGCGAAGACTGGCGAAATGAATGCAAAACTTGAACCTAAGTACGCTGGAATTTGTCCTTTCGTAATGAAAATGTACAGTAGTGTACCGATCCCGTTCATAAGTAAAATGATAGCTGGATCGACTCCGAACAAAATTGGAACTAAAACTGTCGATCCGAACATGGCGAATAAATGCTGTAAGCTTAGTGGCAAACTTTGAGCTAATGGTAATCGTTCGTCAACCTGAATTTCCCTCTGTTTCATCATAATCTCTCCCAACTATGAATGATTTTCTGAATACACGTAGGCTCCAGCGAAAAAGCATTAGCCGAAAGCCGAAGATATTGCTCAATGCTTTTAGTAAACTGAGGCGCTGTCCGCAAGTTTTGCAATCTGTGAAGCGAACAATAAAGATAAAAAAGAGACAAAAAAATAAAAACACCTCGTCCAATAAAAGGCAAGGTGATACGGATTCTATAGCAATGTAAGAACGCATTCGAGCATAAGATGTTGGCGTTCCGTTAACCTTTTAAGCCTCACTGGACTTTTTTAAAGGCAAAAAGATTTAAATTGTTCTTGTTATTATGACAATCAGGCAATAAAAAGTCAACTGTTTTTTGCAAATATCGACATTCTTTTTTAAATGCATACTTTACAGCGGGCTGGAAAACAATAGAAATAACTAATACACATTTGGGGTTGCTTATGTATGGATGTTATAACAAAACATTTACAGCACAATGTTGATCGAATTAAGAAAATTTTTCACTACCCAAAAAGCCATGCATTGAAAATTCGCGAGGTGTATATCTCGTTTTTAAATAGAGAGGCGATCATTTTATATGTTGAAGGAGCAGCATCAGCAAAAGAAGTCGAAGAGCGAGTCGTAAAACCGTTAGTAGGTGACACCGTTCGAACGATACATGAAGAAGATGTCCCGACTTTTCTTCTTCGAGAAGTTTTAACTGTTAAAAGTGGCAAAAAGATTAATCGAGTCCCATCCGTTATAGATGAATTGCTTATAGGCAACACGATCGTTTTTGTTGAAGATGAAAGTGATGCGATTACTGTTGAAACACAAGGCTTTGAGGAGCGTCAAATTGTAGAACCATCAACAGAAGTTGTTGTCAAAGGTCCGAAAGAAGCTTTTAACGAATCAGCATCGACGAACCGCTCGCTCATCCGTAAACGATTAAAAGATCCAAATTTAATGAGCGAAATGATGACGGTTGGGGATCGTGAGCCGCAACAACTTACGATTATGTACATTCAAGATATTGCTGATGAAGAGATTGTTAAACAAGTAAAAAAAAGGTTAGATAAAGTTAAGATTGACGTTTTAGTAGATATTACGATACTAGAACATCTTATCGAAAAGCGGCCGTATTCATTAATTCCATCTACGCTTACGACGGAACGACCGGATCGCACAGTTTCTTTTTTACGTGAAGGGCATGTTGCGTTATTAATGGAAGGTTCTCCATTAGCACTCATCGTTCCAATTACGTTCTGGACGTTAGTACATACGGCAGAAGAACAATATATACGTTGGGTGTCGGGTAACTTCCTAAGACTCGTTCGCTTTTTAGCGCTTATGATTACATTATTTGTGCCCGCTATTTATATAGCGGTGACAACGTTTCATCCGGAAATGCTTCCAACGGATTTAATGCTTGCAATCGCAGCATCACGAGAAAGGATTCCGTTTTCCGCACTTTGGGAAATATTGATTATGGAAATTACATTTGAAATTTTGCGCGAATCAGGGATTCGCATACCCAATGCATTAGGTCCAACGATTGGAATCGTTGGAGCAATTATTCTTGGGCAAGCGGCTGTTGAAGCGAACGTCGTCAGTCCGATTCTTGTCATCGTTGTAGCGATTACAGGGTTATCGTCATTTGCGATTCCGGATATAGGCTTTAACATTACGGTCCGAATTACACGGTTTATTTTTTTAGGGGCTGCAGCCTTTATGGGTTTTCTTGGACTGTCACTGTGCTTTGTTGTTTTTCTTGCCTATGCGGCTTCTTATTCGTCGTTTGGTGTACCGTTTTTTTCACCATTAGCTCCTGCTGTCCCATCATCAAAAGATTTATATGTTCGCCCACCTGTTCAAAAGCAATGGTGGCGCCCCTCAAATCTTTCTCCCAAAAATAAACAGAGGATGAAAAAACCGGAAGGGGAGAAAAAATGATTAAATTGAATGATGGGAAAGTCGGCGTAAAAGAATTTACTACTTTGATCATTTTTATGATCGGTATTAAGTTTAAAGATGCGACACCGGATTTGTTATATGAAGTTGGCAAAAATGCAGCTTGGATGATCCCGCTTTTCTCACTACTCTTTTTTATCGTTCCCTTTTTAATGTTACTCGCTTTGTTAAAAAAACACCAAAAGGGTTTTGTAGAACTTATTATTAAATTAACAGGGAATGTTATCGGTACAATTATAGTTTCTTTTTTATTTGTTTTATTCTTTTCTAGTACAATTGTTAATTTCCGTAGTCATACCGAAATTGTGAACACGTTATTTTACCAAAAAACACCGTTTCCGGTTTTGTTTTTTTTAATTGTAACCGCAAGTTTTTTTATTGCTAAACGTGGTTTTGAAACAATTGGGCGAACGGCATGGCTTGTTTTTCCTTATCTCGTAGTATTAATGGTGTTTCTTGTTATTTTTACTTGGCGTCAAATAAATTGGGAGTTTTTCTTTCCGATTGAAGGTCCTGGCATCATGACAGTGATGAAGGAAAGTGTAAAATATAGTTCGATCATCGGTGAAGTGATTATATTAACAGCGTTTTACCCGTTTTTGCGGAATGATAAAGCCTTTCGGAAAAGCTCGTACGTAGGGGTTATTTTTTCATGTGTTCAACTTTCATTCTTCCTCGCTTTACTCGTGCTCGTGTTTGACTATCCTGGTGTTGCTCATATGAACTTCCCATATCAGCAACTGACGAGATACGTTACAATTGGTCAGACTGTATCTCATATAGAAGGTTTGTTTTTAGGATTTTGGTCGATGGTGACAGCGATTCATTTTGCGCTTTATTTATTCTTGTCATCTTTTTTATTAGCAGGTTTCTTACGCCTGAAAGAGAATTTTCGATTGATGCTTCCGTTAGCTGGTCTCGTTTTTTTAATTGGTTTATTTCCTGAGAATATTTTTACGCTTACTCATTATAGAAAGGTAATCGTTGTATGTGGTTCGTGGTTCGCTTTTTTCTTACCCATTTTGTTATGGGTGATAGACAAGTGGAAAGGGAGGATACAGTGATAAAAAAATTTTTCCTTTTGTGTGCGGTTACATCCTTGTTCTTACTAACTGGATGTTGGGATAAACAGGAATTAGAGGAGCGAGCCTATGTCGTCGTTATTGGGATTGATAAACACGAAAAAGAAAATTTTATCGAAGTGACGTTTCAAATTGCCAATCCGCAAGTCGGTTCATCTGCGCGCGGGGATGAAGCGAACGAACCACCGAGTGAAATTATAACACTTTCAGCACCTGACATTTCGGCAGCGAAAGAGCTAGCGAATAGTATTGTAACTAGACGAATGAGCTTTCGACATTTGCAAACTTTAATTGTCGGTGAAGAATTAGCACGCTCAGATTTGCATCACCGTGTGATGTCTTCCATGATTATAGAGCAAGAAACGCGCCGTGTGATTAGTTATATTGTGAGCAAAGAGCCTGCGAAGGCATTTATTCATGCAAATAAGCCAATGTTAGAAACCCGTCCGCATAAATATTATCAATATATGCGTGAACGGTGGGAAGATGTTGGTTTTGTACCAGATGCGAATTTAAACCGTTATTTCCAAAGACTTGGAGGGGAGTTGTTTTTAACAGCGTATGCAACAACAGAAAAGTTAAATAGCGAACCGAAGAATGAAGGATATTCTGCTGGTGAATTGCCACAACAAGGTGGCGATCCGGTTCAAATGATCGGATCGGCAGTATTCCAATACGGTAAAATGATTGGAACTTTAAGCGGTCGTGAAACAAGAATTTCACTCGCACTAAGGGAGAAAGCAATTTCAAGAAATGCACAAGATACGTTTATCGATCCGCTTAGAGAAAATTTTCCGATTACGGCTCGAATTACTAGTGTACAACCTCCGAGAATAAAAATTGATCTTAGCAAAAGTCCGATTGACATAGATGTTTCGCTCCAAGTTCGGTTGCAAATAATGTCAGATTTAAGTTTAACGAATTATTCAACCAATGCAAAAAAACAAAACATTTTAAAGCAATCGTTACGAGAGCAATTAACTAAAAGGACGTTGGATATGATTAAAAAAACACAAAATGAGTTTAAAGCAGAACCTTTTTTATGGCATTTGAAAACGCGCAGACAGTTTAAGACAATTCAGTCGTTTGAAGCGTTTGATTGGGAAGAGAAATACCAAAATGCAAACGTAAAAGTTCATTACAACGTTGAAATTGCAAATTTTGGAGAGCAAACGAAACCGGCAAAATTACGTAAACCGGAAGTGAGTGGTGGAACGTGAAAGTTTTTTATATAGCTGTTGCGCTCTATTTAATGTATTACACATTTAAACTAGGTCACCAAGTATGGAAAGAAGAGAATAAAGCGGCAGGAGTCGTTTTATATATGATATCTGTTTTTTTTCCTGTATTGGCGATTCTATTATTTTTCTCTCCAATATAATTAATGGCGCCTCTTGCTTTCGGTAAAACGTGTATAGCATAATGAAGAAGAATGAACTCTGGAGAGGATATTTAAATATGAAGCTTACGTATACAGGAAAAACGAAAGATGTTTATGCGCTTGATAATGGAACCTATTTGCTTAAATTTAAAGATGATGTGACAGGAGCAGACGGTGTGTTCGATCCAGGAGCGAATACGGTCGGGTTATCGATCGAAGGAGCGGGGCGAGCTGGACTGCGGATGACGAAGTACTTTTTTGAATTGTTGAATGAGCGTGGAATTCCGACTCATTATCTTGATGCTGATGTGGAGAATGCGACGATGAAAGTGAAGCCAGCGGAAATGTTTGGTGATGGGCTTGAAGTGATTTGCCGTTATCGTGCGGTTGGGAGCTTTTTGCGTCGTTACGGAAAATATGCAAAAGAAGGACAAGCACTTGATGCTTTTGTTGAAGTGACACTTAAAGATGATGAGCGCGGTGACCCTCCGATTAGCGAAGATGCACTCGCGATGCTCGATATTCTTTCACGTGAAGACTATACAATTTTAAAAAAGTTAACCGTTCAAATCGCCAACCTTGTAAAAACGGAACTAGCAAAAAAAGAGATCGAATTATATGATATTAAGTTTGAATTTGGCAGAGTTGGCGTTGAACAACAGATCGCTTTGATTGATGAAATTTCAGGAGGTAACATGCGCGCTTACAAAGATGGAAAGTCGCTGTCTCCAATCGAGCTCGCATCGTTATTGTTAGAAGAATAAATAAATGAGAAGGGTAACCTTGATGGAAGCCCTTTTTTTATTTCTATTAACAAAGACTTAAGGAGTGTAAATACAGGTAAAAGTTGTAAAATGAATGTCTGTCATTGTCGAAATCTACAACCTTAAGTTGTGAACATTTTTTTAATAATGCAAAAGGTTGATTGCTATTTTTTCGTGTTTCATGTAGTTTTAAAAGATATAAGAATTTTACTTGAATTGATTTCTGGACAATTTGTAAATGTTAAAAAGAGGAGAGATATATGAATGGAGAAGAAGTCTATACGAATAGAATCTGATTTAATTGGCTCAAAAGAAGTTCCAGTTGATGTTTATTATGGGGTACAAACGTTACGTGCAGTTGAGAATTTTCCGATTACAGGACATCAGTTAAATACAGAACTTATTCGCTCACTAGCGATTGTAAAAAAAGCTGCTGCGATTGCAAACTTTGAAGTAGGACAACTCGATGAAGAGCGTAGCAAAGTGATCGTGAAAGCGGCTGAAGAAATTATTGCGGGAAAGCTACACGATCAGTTTATCGTCGATCCGATCCAAGGTGGTGCAGGTACATCGATTAATATGAATGCAAACGAAGTGATTGCAAACCGCGCGCTTGAACTGCTCGGAGAAGAGAAAGGTGACTACAAAATTTTAAGTCCGAACACGCATGTCAACATGTCGCAATCAACAAACGACTCCTTTCCGACTGCGATTCATATTTCTACGTTAACACTTATTGAACAAGTATTAAAAGCGATGGCGGAGCTTCGAGACACTTTCAAAGGGAAAGCTGAACAGTTTGATGGTATTATTAAAATGGGTAGAACGCATTTGCAAGATGCTGTTCCGATTCGATTAGGTCAAGAGTTTGAAGCGTATGCACGTGTGCTCTCACGTGATATGAAAAGAGTTGCACAAACGCGGGAAAATTTATATGAAGTGAATATGGGTGCGACTGCAGTTGGAACGGGATTGAACGCAGAACCGAAATATATCGAACGAGTCGTTGAATTGTTGAGTCGATTAAGTGGACATCCGTTAAGAAGTGCAGAGCATCTCGTTGATGCAACGCAAAACACGGACGCTTATACAGAAGTATCATCAGCGTTAAAAATTTGTATGGTCAATGTGTCAAAAATTGCAAATGACCTTCGCCTCATGTCATCAGGACCACGAACTGGCTTCGGCGAAATTCAGTTGCCTGCTCGTCAACCAGGTTCATCGATTATGCCAGGTAAAGTGAACCCTGTGATGGCTGAAGTCGTGAATCAAGTAGCGTTCCAAGTGATCGGAAATGATCAAACCATTAGTCTCGCTTCAGAGGCTGGTCAGTTTGAACTTAACGTGATGGAACCGGTTCTTGTCTACAATCTTCATCAATCATTAAGCATGATGACGAACGTGTTCAACGTCTTCAGACAATATTGTATTGAAGGTATCGTCGCAAACGAAGAAGTGTGTAATGACTACGTTGAACAAAGCATTGGTATTGTTACAGCATTAAATCCACATATCGGGTATGAAGCGGCAACGAAAGTAGCGAAAGAAGCGTTAGAAACAGGTAGTTCTGTTCGTCAGTTATGTATCGAATACAAACTTTTATCTGAGGATCAATTGAATCAAATTCTCGATCCATTTGAAATGACACATCCTGGGATCGCTGGCTCTTCAATAATTTCAAAGTAAATGGAAATGCATCCTTTTATTAAACAAACGCTTTACTTCATGGATACCGAACTAGCACGCATACATACGTCATTATCACGGCTTTCTGATGATGACGTTTGGAAAAAGCCAAGGTATTCCATGAATAGCGTAGGTAATCTTTGTTTACATCTAGCAGGTAATGAATATCAAAATATCGTCAGTGGGATAGGGAAGAACCCATTTATTCGAACGCGATCAGCAGAATTTCTCGCGAACGGAAATTTTTCCATACAGGAGTTAAGCGAGAAGTTAACTACAACGAGAGAACAATCACGAGCGATTTTACAAATGCTAACAGAAGAAGATTTTGCAACGATTGTAAACATCCATTATCCATTTGACCAAGCAATGAAATCATACGAAAAGCCGCTACTTGACCTTGTGTATCATACGGCAACGCACTATTCTTATCATACGGGGCAAATTGTACTACTCACGAAGTTTTTTCAAAACGGAGAAGAACACGTATTACAGTGGCGACATTAAATAAATAATTAGATTTTGGAGGTAACACAAATGTCACTAATGAAGAGAAAAGGACTTTTAGCATTCATTTCTTTATTCGTCTTAACACTCGTCCTTGCAGCTTGTGGAGGAAATGGTGACGAAGAAAAACAAGCAGGAACGGATACAGGCAAAGAAGACAATACAGAAACCGTATCTGTTGATATCGGTATGCTCAAGCTGACAAGCTCAGCGCCATTATTTATTGCCATCGAAAAAGGGTTCTTTGAAGAAGAAGGCATTGATGCAAATGAAGTATGGTTTGACGCAGCTCAACCGATCGCTGTCGCAACAACGTCTGGAGATGTTGATGTTGGTGCAACAGGGATTACAGCAAGCTTATACAATATGGTTGCCGGTGGAGAAGAGTTGCTTATCGTTGCAGATAAAGGAAGAGAGCAAAAAGGCTATTCGTCCACTGCATTTCTCGTTCCAAACGATTCTGATGTAGAGAAAATTGAAGAGTTAAAAGGAAAACGTATCGGCATTACTCAAACAGGTTCAACATACCATTACATGGCTGGCCGCGTGCTTGAAGAGCACGGCTTATCCGTTAAAGATGTCGAACTCGTCCCACTAAATAGTATCCCGGGGCTAATGGAATCGTTAGAAAGTAAGCAAGTCGATGCGGTTCTATTAAACGAGCCGAACATTTCTGTCGCGGTTGATGAAGGGTACGGAAAAGTCATTACACAAATTGGGGATGAAATTGACTATCAAACATCAGGTATTTTCTTTTCGAAAAAATTTGCTGAGAATGAAGATGCAGCAAAACGTTTCTTAAAGGCCTACATTCGAGCTACGAACTACTACTATGATGCTGTGTTAGTTAAAGAAGGCGATGAAGTCGTACCAGGTGAAAACTATGATGAAGTAATTGAAATCATTGCGAAATATACGGACCAAGAACCTGATTTAATTAAAAAAGGTCTTCCTTACATGGACCGTGATGGAAAATTACTCGCTTCAGACATCCAAACGCAAGTCGATTGGTATGCGAAAGAAAACTTAATTGATGAAGCGATTGATGTAAATGACATTGTGAACACAGAGTTGCTTGAAGAGGCCCTTCAATCGCTTGAATAATGTATCCGATTGGAAAGGAAAAAAGAACCGAGATTAGAATATGTGACTCGCAACTCGCAGGGCGAGCTTATAAGGTTCTGGCCTTTTAAGATTAGGGAAGTGAAGTCATCATGAAAATAGTCATCGAGGATGTTAGTAAGACATTCATCGATTCAAAGAAAAAAGAAGTTACCGCACTTGAAAATATAAATTTTACAATATCGGATCAAGAATTTGTCGTACTTGTTGGTCCAAGTGGCTGCGGAAAATCAACCTTATTGAACATCGTCGGGGGGCTTCTTTCCCCTACGACAGGTTCTGTTTATTTTGAAGGCGAAGGATTACATGAAAAAACGCCAAATTTAGGGATTGTTTTTCAAGAGATTGCCCTTTTTCCTTGGCGCACTGTTTATGAAAATGTCATATACGGTCTACAAGAAAGAAAGTTAAGCAAAGCGGAGCAAAAAGAAAAAGGTCAATATTACATTGATATGGTTGGATTAACGGGCTTTGAAAAAGCGTATCCAAAACAGTTATCGGGTGGAATGAAGCAGCGTGCTGGTATTGCAAGGGCGCTCGCTATTGAACCTGATCTTCTCTTAATGGACGAACCGTTTTCAGCTTTAGATGCACAGACACGGACGATCATGCAAGAGGAGCTACTAACCATTTGGAACCGTACGAAGTTAAGCACTCTTTACGTGACGCATAACATCCAAGAAGCGGTGTACTTAGCTGATCGGGTCATCGTCTTATCACGTCATCCAGGAAAAATTAAAAGTATTATTGATATTGATTTGCCAAAAAACGGTCGAAATGACGAAGAACATCGTGAAAAATTTGAGCACTATGCAGATGAGATTTGGCAGCTCATCCGCCATGATGCCGAAGAAGCGTTGAAGGAGGGGTAGACGGTGGCTGAAAAACAGAGGAAAGTGATTACGAACCGTGTTGCCTTCCTTGACCAGAAAGTACCTGTTTATGCATCCGTACTTGGCATCGCTGGTTTGCTTGTTATTTGGGAAGCGATTGCTCGCTTAGGTTTCGTTTCTCCGTTATTCTTGCCTGCACCAACAACGATTTTAACCGATGGTTGGAACATGCTCATCAATGGTGAAATCGTCGACAACTTATTAGCGAGTTTGTATCGAATTATAATTGGGTATGCGCTCGGCGCAACGTTCGGTATTCTTATCGGACTGTTACTCGGGTTTTCGCGCTGGGCAGATGCGATCGGAACGCCGGTTGTTTATTCGATTTACCCAATCCCAAAAATTGCTCTTTTGCCACTATTTATTTTGTGGCTTGGGATTGGTGAATTATCAAAAGTGACGATTATCGCTCTCGGTGTCTTTTTCCCAGTCGTCATTAATACGTATTCTGGTGTAAAAAATGTTGACCAAATGCTTATTAAAGCAGCAGTTACATTCGGTTCGAACCATCTCAATGTCATTCGAAAAGTCATTTTACCAGGTGCCTTACCGATGATATTTGCGGGACTAAAGTTGGCGGCAGGTACGTCGCTTCTTTTACTCGTTGCCGCTGAAATGATCGCTGCACAACAAGGGATCGGCTCGATGGTCCTTCACTATGGTAACTTAATGATTACATCGAAATTAATGGTCGGAGTTTTAATTTTATCACTACTTGGCTTAACGTTTAATCGCACGCTACAATGGCTTGAGAAGAAACTATTGCCATGGAATTAATAAACAAACTTCCATCACCTCTTTTGCGAGGCGATGGAAGTTTGTTGTTTGTTGTAGCTTACATTACTTTTCGAGCCATTTATTGACACGGTCTTCGTTATTGTCTACCCATTCTTTTGCAAGTTCAGCAGGCTCTTTCCCGTCTTGCTCCATTTTCAGTAGCCATTCTTCAATTTCATCGAGTGTGAATTCCATATTTGAATAAAGTGTATATGCTTCTGGTGCTTTCTCTTTCAAGTCAAATACGGCTCCGACTTGGACATCATCCGAACCCCAAATGTCTTTCGGGTCTTCAATCATCTTAATGTCAAGCAGTTTAAACATCGTATGTGGGCGCCACGCGTTGAAAACGATCGGTTCATTATCATCAATCATTTTACTCGCTTGCGCAATCATTGCAGGGGTACTACTATTTGTCACATCATAATCTAAATCATATTCTTCAATTAATCTTCTTGTTGTTTGATCCATTCCACTACCAGCTTCAACTGAATAAATCATACCATCGAATTCATCGATATAAGTCTCTAAATCTTCCGTAGAGTTAATATGGTCCATAAATTCTGGGACGGCTAATCCAACTGGCGCACCAGAATAAAGCGTTCCAATGATATCAAAGTCGCCTTCATACTTTTCTAAATAAGCTTTTTGTATGTTCGGAGACCAAATATCAATGTATACATCAATATCGCCTTCAGAGAGCGCTTCGTATAAAATACCAACCTCAGCTTCTTGAATGGTTGCATCGTATCCTTCACGTTCTAAAATTTCTTTTGAAAGATAGGCAGGAATAGTCGCATAATCGTATGGATCTAAGCCAATGATAATTTCTTTCCCAGAGGCATTATTTTTACTCTCATTTACAGTTCCATCATCATCGTTTGCTCCACAGCCGATGAGCATGAGTAAAATCGTGATACTTACTAAATAAAATGGTTTCAACTTCATAATAGGAAAAGAACCTCCACATTTTGTTATTGATCATAATAAAGGGATTTTTTATGATTGAACCAAGCTGATTTATAAAACACTCCTTCCATGCTTATCCAACAATTCTAACATATATATAAACGAATAGTTTAACAATTCAAAGAAACTAAGATAATTTACAAAAATGGTAATGAATCTTACAAAATTCCTAAAAGTGGACAATAAAACCGTAAAATTACTTAGAAATTATTGACAATGAATTTACCCACTGTTAATCTATACATGCATAGTAAAAAAGAATTAGGTTTAAGGAAACGATGAGATGCGACTTGTATTTGGGCACCTAAGTCGTATGGAGTAAATGGTGCAACCGGCCTTTACATCATGTTTGTATATGAACAAAAAATAGGTGAATTTCTAATCTCACGTTCATCGTTTCAATATCGAACTGACAAAACATTGAAAAAAAGAAACCAGGCTGAAAACACCATATAATTTTTCGAATATTCAGTTAAAGTGTGAAAAAATGTTCAATTGCTGCGACTTTAACTATAGAAAACTACGGTAGAAAGATATGTAATGAAGAAGGACGTCTCAATCGAATAGTTTTTAATCTCAGCGCTTTGGTGTTGAGACCCGATTCAATTTCATAGCAAAGGAAGACAGAGATGCTTGATATTATGTTATATAGCTATTTATTCATAGTTGGTCTTATCTTTGGTTCGTTTTACAATGTTGTTGGGATAAGAACAGCTGAGAAGCAGTCGATCGTGACACCGCGTTCACACTGTCCGAACTGCCAGCAACAGCTCGCGGCAATGGAATTGATCCCAGTCGTCTCGTATGTTTTGCAAAAAGGTCGATGTAAAAATTGCCAAAAATCGTTCTCTCCAAAATATCTATTGTTTGAGTTATTGACAGCATGTCTTTTTACGATCTCACCCATAGTGGTGGGATGGTCAAAAGAGTTGCTTATCGCACTTTTACTCATTTCACTTGTTATTATCGTATCCATTTCTGATTTACATAAAATGCTCATTCCGAACAAAGTGTTATTGTTATTCGGAATGACAACTTTCATTGTTCGCTTATTTATCCCGACGATACCGTGGTGGGATGCATATGTCGGAGCATTACTCGGTTTCGGACTGCTGTATCTCATTGCAGTCGTGAGTAAAGGCGGAATAGGTGGCGGTGATATTAAGTTGTTTGCCGTACTTGGATTGTTCGTTGGTGTGAAAGGCGTTTTGCTAACGTTATTTTTAGCTGCGTTTCTCGGTATGTTGTTTAGTCTTGTACTTATCATAATGCGAAAATTAAAACACAAACAGCCGATGCCGTTTGCCCCGTTTATTGGACTTGCTTCATTGATTAGTTATACGTATGGAGCACAGCTATGGGACTTGTATTTTCGTTTATTTGCATAAGTGGCTAGAAAGGTGAGGGGACGATGTGTTTTCATTTCGGAAACCCTTTAATGTTACAGCTTTTTGATTGATGATTTGCGGAAATTTTTAACGAAACATAAGATTACGTATAAATATAAGCATTTACAATTAGAAGGATTGAATTTTCAGAAAAAAATTCGTGGCGAAACTAAACGTTCTTTTAACAACACTAAAAGACATTCAAGACCATTGTTTTTGACTGTTTATTTTCACGTTCTCATGTTGGTATAAACAAATAAACTAATTACCTATGGAACCGTCGCCACTCCAAATCATTTATAACCCGGAAATCTTTAACACGTATGCAGATTTAAAGCAACAAGAACCTGTCATTTATGATGTTGAGCCTCCGCAGGTCATGGAGCGAAGTTAATAACGATTCATCATCGGCTGTTTCAATGTGCTAATTTACGTTAAACGAGCCTATTTTTTTTTAAGCATGTAATGTTTTGTCGAAAACTTGGTCATCCTAATGAGAGGATTTGTCAGCTAGAAAAGGAGTGTAATTAGGATGACGGGACCTTCGCTTACGTTTGTCATTTTCGCGCTAGTGGCGGCAGCTGTGAGTGCTTACGGCGTGTATGCCTTTATTTATAGCATTTACATACGGTATCGGTTCATGTCACTTGGCAAAGATACGGGAGAATTTAAAGATTGGAAAGAACGATTGCGCGTGACGTTTCGTCAAGTATTTGGTCATTCAAAAATTTTAAAAGACCGTAAAAGTGGAATTATGCACTTGTTCATTTTTTACGGTTTCTTTGTTGTGCAGTTAGGGGCTTTTGAGCTCATTATTAAAGGGTTTTATCCAGATTTTAAATGGCCGTTTGGAGAGCTTTACCCTTTTTACACGTTGTCACAAGAGTTTACGGTAACCGCGGTTTTAATTGCAATTCTGTATGCAGCTTATCGCAGGTTTGGTGAACGTTTGCCTCGATTAAAACAGAACGTTAAAGCAACGCTCGTCATTTATTTTATTGGCGGGTTAATGCTCAGTGTGTTGTTAAGTTATGCGTTTGAAGCACTTTGGATCGGACTTGAGCCGAGCTGGATTCGTCCATTCAGTTCGATGTTTGAAGTTATTTTTGGTTTTGTTAGTTCTGATGCAGCCTATTGGCTTTTTTACTTTTTCTGGTGGGTGCATTTACTTATTTTGTTAGCGTTCATGGTGTATGTTCCGCAGTCGAAACATGCGCACCTATTGTTTGCGCCTTTTAATATTTTGTTTTCGCGAATGGGACCTCCGAGCAAAATGCTTCCGATCGATTTTACAGATGAAACGGCGGAAGAATTTGGTGTTGGACGAGTCGAGGACTTTACACGTGGAGAGCTGCTTGATTTATATGCATGTGTCGAATGTGGACGTTGTACGAATATGTGTCCAGGTTCAAATACTGGAAAAATGCTTTCGCCGATGCACATTATGACAAAAGTTCGCGAGCATTTGAATGAAAAAGGTGAAGTGATTACTGAAAAATCCCCGTGGACGACTGGACGAATTCTTGGGAATCCGAAAGGGTTTATTCATATGATGGAAGACGTTCCATTTGCGCATGGAGCTCCAGAAGGATTTGACCCTGATCCAAACTTGCATACCGATATTCGTCCGACGTTAAGACATCAGTCTGAATCGTATCGGCTAACGGAAGGCAACATCATGGATATTAACTTAATAGGAAATGTTGTCACTGAGCAAGAAATTTGGGCGTGTACGACGTGCCGAAATTGTGAGGACCAATGTCCAGTTGGCAACGAACACTTGTCACTTATTTATGGAATGCGTCGTTATCTTGTGTTAACACAAGGGAGTATGCCTGTCGAAGCACAGCGAATGATGAGTAATTACGAACGGCAAAGTAACCCGTGGGGGATCAGTCGAAAAGATCGAGTGAAGTGGCGCGATGAGAGGCCTGATTTAGCCATTCCAACGGTGAAAGAAACCGATGATTTTGAGTATTTGTTTTGGGTCGGTTCAATGGCTTCGTACGATGATCGTTCGAAAAAAATTGCGTTTGATTTCGTAAAAATTATGAACGAAGCAGGTGTGAAGTTTGCAATCCTTGGGAATCAAGAGCGAAGCACGGGTGATACGATCCGACGTCTTGGTAATGAATATTTGTTTCAAGAGTTAGCGGAAAGAAACATTAAGCAAATCGAAAAATATAACGTGAAAAAAATTGTAACGATTGATCCACATATTTATAATGTTTTCAAAAATGAATATCCCGATTTTGGCTTAGAAGGCGTCGAGGTTATTCACCATACTCAGCTTATCGCACAGCTCATTCGCGAAAATAAAATTTCATTGACAAATGAGTTGCAAGAAAGAATTGTTTATCATGATTCGTGTTATTTAGGACGTTATAACGGAATTTACGACGTTCCTCGGGATATATTAAAAGCGATCCCAGGAGTGACCTTGCTTGAAATGGATCGGAACAAAGAAGATGGTATGTGTTGTGGCGCAGGTGGTGCCCGAATGTGGATGGAAGAAGATGAGGGTCTTCGCGTGAATGAGACGCGTGTCAAACAGGCGATGAACGAAAAACCGACAATTATAGGGTCGAACTGTCCATATTGCTTAACGATGATGGACGATGGAGTGAAAGCGTTCGAAGCAGAACATGTTCAAACGTACGATTTAGCTGAACTTGTTGCAAAAGCGCTCGGATGAGACTTTAGCACAAGTAAAAAAACACTACAATTGTCGGGATGATCAATCTTTTGTGAAAGCTTATACTTTATGGTAGGCGATGGTTGTTCAACCGTTTCTTTGACAGTAGTGTTCCACAATATACTCCTCCAATCAGTGAGTGGAACGCCATTTGCACACGTATCGAAAAGCAGATATGTGTGCGCTTTTTTATTTTATACACTAGGAAATTATAAAAAAACCCAAGTGAATACTCGTCACTTGGGTTATGGGGAAGTTGTGTAAGCCATTCACGTATTTATTCCTTTAGTTCTTATTAGCTGTTATCATAACGCAAGTAATAACGAGCGATTTATCTCTACGAGTAAGTTGCCGATCGATTGCCCTATATTTACCATTGATGTCGTTTCACTAAGCAAGTGGGATGCTCGGGTCGGAGAGAGCGGAAAAAACGGTGATGGACGTAGTGTAAAGGCTTGTCACGATAACGATTAAAGTAGCACGTGCAACTCAAAATTGTTAATCCAAAGTTAATTAAATGAGTGCGAAAAAATATGGACCGAACCATAGTCATGCTATTCGAAAATTTTATTTCAGTCGGACTGACGGAATGAATAATTTAATTTCCGAAAGAAGTCTCCCATCTTCAAGGAATAGAAAAAGAAATGCCGTTGTCCGAACGTGTGTATAAGTGTTCTTGCGGTTTTGTATTCGATCGTGATCACAATTCAGCAATCAATATCAAAAATGAAGGATTGCGCTTATTAGCATAAAGAACATAACTTTTGGAACAAGAGTGTTAGCTCGGTCAATTTCCCACTTCAAGCGACCCGTAAGGGTAGTAAGTGGTGGGAGCAGTTCACTGAAGAACAATTGTTTGAAAGTAACGGTTTGTCTGTATTCCTAACTCGTTTGTTGGATTAGACAATAAGAATAACTAAAAAGTAAACGAACATTGCGATGAGACCGATCGGAATGCCAAAGCGTGCCCATTCTTTGCTCGTAATGTTCAATTTGCCAGCCGCAATAATGTTTGGAATATTCCCAGGGACGAGCATGCCACCGCTAATGAGTAATCCTAGTAAAATAGCTTGTAAAGTTTCTGTATTCATTGCAGGGCTAACTTCAGCAGCTGCAAGTGTCGCATTGTCGAGGATGGCTGAAATCATATTAATCCAATAAAGAATATATGGACTTAAATGAAGTAAATATCGTTCGATAAAGGGTTCAAACCCTGCTCCTAACAACGTTAATCCCATAACAAACAAGTAGATTTTAAGTGAACGAACAATAATGTCAAGGTAGCTTTCATCGTTACCACTGTTCGACAATCGATTTATTTCATTTTTCGGCTTAACGATGACTGCAGTGAGAAGTCCAAAGATGGCAACGGCAGGAATGATATACAATCCGATTAAATGAATTAAATAGAAAAAATCTTCATTTAATTTGCTTACAACAATTGTTGAGAGTGGTTCTCCAATCGGTGTTAATGCTGCACCGAGTCCGATTGAAAAGCAAGCGAGAACGACGAATTGTAATTCAGATTTTCGATCCAGTTTTAAAATTGAAGCGACTGCGACAAGGACGAGAGATGCGATAATTGCTGTAATCATACTTGATACGAGTCCGAGAAACATTACGAACAGAGCAAGAAACATCCGAAGTGACATGATGTTGCTCATCGCATGAATCGTTTTTTCTAATTGTCGGTGAAACCATTTAAACAAGGTCCCTGCTAGTAAAACCGCTAATGTAATCTGAATGGGATCTTGCAACGCTTTTAACCATAGCGTTCGATCTAATACTCCACTTATGACCGTAGTTGCTAAACCCATGACGAATAGGAAAGCTTCTAAGTTTTGTTCAACTTGTTTTACGTAGAAAGGGAGAAACAGCACGAGAATTAAAATCATAGTTAACCCGAAGATCATTGTGTAAGTCCTTTTCTAGTATATTTTTTGTCATTTGAAGCTAATAATTAAAATTTTTCATAGCAGTAGAATGTAAGTTTCTAAAACTAATGTTTTTAAGACATGTGTCAGCACTAGTATATTCATAGAAATTGAGAAAATTAATAAAGATTTTCGCGTTAGCTTCAGGTCGAGCAATGACACGGTAAAGAGACAATAGTATAATTGTTCATTATGAGATTATATGTGAAGAGGGAGAAGCAATGAGTTCGAAAATTAGACAACGAATAAAAGCGTTTCAAGAAGAAAAGAAAAACAGAGGAAGACTTTTAATCGACTGTCCCGACCAACCTGGGATTGTGGCAGCTGTATCGCAATTTTTGTTTGAACAAGGGGCGAACATTATAGAGTCGAGCCAATATTCAACTAACCCTGAAGGCGGACGTTTTTTCATGCGCATTGTTTTTGAATGTGACCATTTAAAAGCAAAGTCGAAAGAGATAGAAGCTGCGTTTGAAGCAACAATCGCACATCAATTCTCAATGGACTGGGACTTTACATATGTATTTGACATAAAAAAAATGGCCATTTTCGTTTCGAAAGAGTTGCACTGTTTGCTAGAGCTTTTATGGGAATGGCAAAACGGAGACTTAATGACTGATATCGCGCTCGTCATTAGCAATCACGAAGATGCACGAGAGCACGTCGAGCCACTTGGCATCCCGTTTTACTACATTCCTGCAAACAAAGATATCCGTGCGGAAGTCGAGAAGAAACAATTACAGTTGCTTGAAGAGTATGACGTCGATTTCATTGTACTTGCGAGATATATGCAAATTTTAACGCCGGATTTCGTTGCGAAACATCCGAATCGGATTATTAATATTCACCATTCGTTTTTGCCTGCTTTTGTCGGCGCAAAACCGTACGAACGTGCGTATGAGCGTGGGGTGAAGCTAATCGGTGCAACGTCGCATTACGTAACGAATGATCTTGATGAAGGTCCAATTATTGAACAAGATATCCATCGAGTTGATCATCGTGACAACGTAGAAGATTTAAAGAAAATCGGTCGTTCGATTGAGCGGAGTGTTTTCGCACGTGCAGTAAAATGGCATTTAGAAGATCGGATTCTCGTTCATCGTAATAAAACGATTGTGTTTTAATTTATCTTTGGAGGGATATACCGCAAAGGGCTGATGATTACAATCGCTCCCCCTCGATTCGGAGACGGTTCTGTCTTTATGCTTATAATTATCGTTACTTACTAGAGTTTCATAAATTTTCCCAGTAATCTAGCTAAAAGGTAAAAAATATTTGATACTGACAAGTGATAACGGTAAATAGTATGCTGTTCTTTAAAAATTGCTTCAAGTATACGGAAATACCGTTTGACAGCCTTAATCATACGAGAGATTTTTTTGCTTGGCCCCGCAAAACTTAAACGGAATTCTATAAAACAGCACGACGATTTACTAAAACGTCCGCTTGAACGAGGAAAAGACAAAATACGATGGACCGTTCGCCTACTTAATAAAACAGAAAATGAATTTCAAAGACGTGAATCTAATGAATAAGTTTTCCCGATTTCGCTTTTCGCTTCAAAGGGGCGCTAAGTTTATTAATAGGCTCTTTAAGCAGTAGTCCTAACAGTAACGTCGAAACAATAAAAACCGTAAGCATGGCGAAATCTTTTAAAACAAGATCCCACAGAACGCCTCCGACTGCTTCGCGCAAAAGACTTATCGCATACGTAAAAGGCAAAAGCGGATAGATTGCTTGGAAAAAAGGAGGCGTCAATTGAATTGGGAAAGTTCCTCCTGACCCTGCAATTTGGAGCACGAGCAAAATAATCGCAAGTGCTTTTCCGACGTTGTTAAATATAGTGACGAAAGTGTATACGATAAGCATGAACGTTGCACTTAGAAAAAGTCCGAACAGAACGAATAATAATGGGTTCGCGACGTATGTTTTCAAAAGATAAAGATCTCCGAGTGTCACAATAACCGATTGGAGCAGTGCAATTGTTAAAAATGTGAAAAAGCGTCCAAAATAGACGTCAGTGCTCGTATAGTGTTGATGTTCGTCATGCACGTTAACGGTAATTAATGAAACGAGCAGCAATGCACCGACCCATAACGAAAGCGCGGTGAAAAAAGGTGACATCGCGGATCCATAATTTGGGATAGGGAATAATTTATGCTCAGTCAACACGATAGGATTAGCGAAAAAGTCACTTTCTTTTTCATAATCATTAACTAACAATGCAATGATTTCATCGATATCTGCTTCTTTTTCGAACTTCCGTATTTCATCTGCAAGATCAGTAATTTTTGCTTTTGTCGCTGGAAGGCTTTGTTTTATCGTTTCAATTTCGTCTTTTCCGATCTCTAGTCCTTTTGATGCATCGGTTAAAATTTTTTGGACATCAGGAATTGCTTCGTTTATTCCTGTTAACATTTTTTCCGCTTTTTCAGCTGATTGTTGAGCTTTCATAATTCCTTGTGCAAGCTTTGGTTCAATTTCGTTGTCAAAGCGATTAAGCATTTTTTCGATGATTCCAACTGTCTGGTCTGTTTTTTCGACTGATAGCTGTATATTAGAATCGAGTGCTTTCACTTGTTCTGAAAGTAATGTGTTCACTTCTTGAAGATGGTTAATTTCTTCGGAAAGCACGTTTGCTTCTGACAAGTTGTTTATTCTAGTAAACAGCGCAATTAAATTGTTTGATACGGTAATACCTGTTTGAATTCGAGTGCGTGTTTGCTCGATAAATGTAGGTTCAACTTCACTCGTTACGTTATTTGCTGTATGCGCTGCTTGCTCAAGTAAAAGCATGTCTTGTTTTACGTTCGGTGCGATTGTTTCACTAAGTTGTTGTCCTCGTTCAAGGAATTCAGTAATGTTGTCCGTTAGTTCCGCCCCATTTTGCGCCATTTCTGTAACGATCGGTAAATAGTTTTGAGCATCGGAGACGATTTTTTCTGCTTTAATTGCGTCGTTGAGTCCGGAGTTAATGACTTGTTCTAACTCTGGAAATCTTTTTTCTAATTTAAAAATGAAATCTCGCACTCTTTTAATTGAAGGCAATTCTTTTTTTAGCTCAAGTCCGAGCTCGTTCATCACTTTAAAAATTGTTTCCGATGCAACTTTTACGAAATTTGAACTTATTTCATCAACGACGTTCGATGCTCCAGTCGAAGTTATTTTCGGTGCAATCGCATTGATTTTTTCATTGACTGTATAAATAATTTCTGGTTTCGTCGGGTTATCAGTTACAACTGATGCGATTTTTTCCGAGAAATCCTGCGGGATGACGAGACTAGCGTAATAATTTCCGTGCATGACTCCGTCATGTCCTTCCTTCTCATTGTCTACAAACGTCCACCCAAGTTTTTTATTCGTTTTTAAAGCATTTACTACTTCATTGCCGATGTGAATTTGTTCGCCAAACACATTTGCACCAACATCATTATTCGTAACAGCGATTTTTAGCTGATTTGTATTTCCGTAAGGATCCCACGAAGCTTTAATGTTAAACCATGCGTACAATGACGGTAAAAAAATGAGCCCAAAGACAATGACCGCGGTAGCCCAATTTGTGAAGATTAGCTGTAAATCATGTTTGTAAATAGAAAAGATATTTTTCAATGAAAAGACTCCTAAACAGTCGTAATATACTTATGTTTCCAAAAAATGAATCGGTTTATTCATTATGTTTTTTAAACAATACCTTGCAATGCACAATAGAATGATGTATTCTTGTATTAAATGGTATTATATATTGCACAGTAGCGGTGATCGCTCATAGGAGATGAGGAAAATGAATGTTCAATTTAAAAAAGGTGTCCTTGAACTATGTGTTCTCGTTTTAATTTCAAAACGTGATCAATACGGGTATGAGCTCGTTCAAAATATTTCAAAGCGCATTGACGTTGCTGAAGGTACGATTTATCCGCTATTGCGCCGGTTGACGAAAGAAGGTTATTTTACAACGTATTTAGCTGAATCTTCAGAAGGTCCTTCACGAAAATATTACTCGTTAACCGATAAAGGTAGGCAGTATATGGATGAATTAATTGAGCAGTGGAAGATGTTTAGCAAAAGTGTGAATGAACTGATTGAGGAGGCTTTACAATGACGAAGGCAGAGTTTTTACAAGCGTTGGAGAGAGAGCTTCAGAAACTGAAAGATTATGAAAGAGAAGAAATTTTGTACGATTTCGAAGAGCATTTCGCTGCCGGACTTGCAGAAGGAAAACGAGAAGATGAAATTGCTAGCGACCTCGGCGATCCAAAGATAATTGCGAAAGAGTTGCTCGTCGACTATCGCGTCACTCAAGCTGAGACCGAAAAGTCTGTAAAAAATATATTTCAAGCGATGATTGCGACGATTAGTTTAAGCTTTTTTAATCTTATTTTCGTATTAGGGCCAGCTGCAGCGGTTATCGGTGTGTATATCGGGTTAGGTGTTACCGCCATTACGCTTGTTTTATCCCCGTTAGGTTGGTTTATTTCATTCCTGTTCGGTTTTGGTCAAGTGAACATGTTGCAATCATTTTTTGCATCCGTATTGTTTTGTGGAATCGGCTTATTGTTAAGCGTAGGGGTTTATTATTTCGGTAAATTTTTATATGATTTGCTATTAAAATACATTAAATTTAATTTGCGAATTGTGAAGGGGGAAAAATAAGTTGAAAAAGCTTGCGTTAATTGGTGTCGTGCTTATCTTTTTCGGGGCAGTTGGTTTACTTTTAAACAGTGGTTCAGGCTTTTTGAATAGTGAAAATGTCACTATAGATGAAGTGAAAACGATCGGAAGTGAAGGCGTTGAGACGATTGAAATTAAAGTTGATATCGGAAAAGTAAACATTACGGAAAGTAATACAGATGAGATTGTTGTTCATTATCGAGGTAATGTACCGACGGAACAGTTTAAGTTTGTGGCGGAGCGAAATGGGAATCATGCAAATATTGCGGCTCACTCAAAGAGAAGTTTTTTCTCGGTTCCATTTATTAATACTAACTGGAATACGAAGCGGAATCTAGAGATTGCACTTCCGAAAAAGAGATTAACAAAGGTCGTCGTCCATGGTGATGTAGCCAAAATTGATATCGGAACGAAAAACGTAGCGGAACTAATTGTTAATAGTGATGTAGGGGAAATTTCCATCGAAAAGTTTCATGGTGAACGCATGGAGTTGCGTACCGATGCAGGTACGGTGTCCGTTGCAGAAGCATCAGGTGAGCTCGATGTTCAGACTGATACTGGAAATATTGACCTAGTGATGAGTGAAATAACGAAAGACATTCGTTTAAAATCTGATGTTGGAGCGATTCACGTCGTTATGAAACAGGTACCAGAATCACTAGTATTAGACGTTGATAGTGAGGTTGGGAATGTAAGTGTTACTCGATTAGCAGGCTTTGAACAGTTAACTGGAAAACCGCTCCGTGCTCACAAAGGAGAAGGGGGTCCGCTCCTTGACGTCAAGACAGATGTCGGTTCGATTACGATTGAACAGAGAGATTAGGATTGCAGATAATCGCATCTTCATACGATCCCATAACGATTGTCATTTGCCTCTAAAAACAAAAAAAGTTACGATGGATAAGGAGTTTTTATTTTGTTGAGAAGTGAGGAGTGAACGAATTGGACAATCGGATTAACGTTGGAATTGTTGGATATGGTAACTTAGGGAGAGGTGTATTGCTTTCACTAAAGGATAATCCAGATATGCATCCCATTGCCATTTTTACACGGAGAAATCCGGACGAACTGCATATTGACGATGACAACGTGAAAGTTGAACATATTTCAAATATCGGTAACTATCAAAATACGATTGATGTGATGATTTTATGTGGTGGGTCGGCGACAGATTTGCCTGAGCAAGGCCCGAGTTTAGCAAAGTTGTTTAATACGGTGGACAGTTATGATACGCATGCGAAAATTCCTGAGTATTTTGCTGCTGTGGATGAGGCGGCAAAAGAGAGTGGAAAAACGAGCGTCATTTCAGTAGGCTGGGATCCCGGTTTGTTTTCATTGAATCGGATGTTAACGGAAGCTGTACTACCTAACGGGGAGACGTATACTTTTTGGGGAAAAGGCTTGAGCCAAGGGCATTCCGATGCAGTTAGACGGGTGGACGGGGTAAAAGCGGGCGTACAATATACGATTCCTTCTGAAGAGGTGATGAATCGTGTTCGAAGCGGAGAAAATCCGATGCTTTCAACGGCGGAGAAACATAAACGTGAGTGCTATGTCGTTCCAATGGAAGGTGCCGATCAAGCGAAAATTGAGCATGAGATTAAAACGATGCCGAATTATTTTGCAGATTATGATACAACGGTTCATTTCATTAGCGAAGAAGAGCTCCGTGAAAATCATTCGAACATGCCTCACGGTGGTTTCGTCATTCATAGTGGAAAAACAGGCAATAACCATAAGCAAATTATAGAGTTCTCGCTAAAGCTTGAAAGCAACCCTGAATTTACCGCAAGCGTTCTCGTTGCCTATGCGAGAGCGGCATACCGTCTAAATCAAAATGATCAAACAGGTGCCAAAACGTTATATGATATTCCGCCGGGACTTTTATCGATGAAAACCCCTGAACAATTGCGCAAAGAGCTCCTGTAATTGTTGAGTGAAAAGAGGAAGTTACTTTCTGTTATGAAAAGGAGTAATGTCCTTATTACTTTTCAGAGGTAGGCATTTAATTTTGGAAATAGACGAAGTTACTACCACATAATGAGAGTGGGAATTGGAATAAAAAGGAATCCGGCAACATTTCAGTAAAAATCCATTTTTTTTGACCGTTATAGCAAACGTTCAGTTTCGTGCAATTTTAATAAACATATAGTAAACGGATGCGTTTTCAAGTATAAATGCGAACATGCTTGCGTCGAGTATTAATAAGACAGGTCTCAATCCTGAGAAATTGAAACGAAAAGAAAAAGTGATTTCAGCCATACGAGTTCATGGACGAAAGCGTGGCGAGACATTTGGTCTGCCAGGCACGGTGTCGGCACGATTGAAAAAATTGAATCTGCGCATGACAATGATTGCACAATTAAAAGAAGAATATAGAACTGTAAGAATCCTCTAAAGAATGAACACCCACTTGTGTAATACGAGTGGGTGCTATTTGCATGTGTACCGTTTACGTTATCACGTAGCTATCGAGCCGTGACCGATCGCGTGTAAATGGTTTATTATCGCTTTTGAATCAATGCTTGAATGACGTGGCATAAACCGGTGTGAAGAACGCCTTCATGTCTTGTCGCTTCCCCATAATAGAAATGAATGTATTTCCAGTCCGAAAAGCGGTGCAAAATATCTTCAGGTGTATAGAGCATCTCAAGTACTGAAGGACCACCAGTTTTATAGTCTAGTTGGTGTATGGAATATACTTCTGTCGCATACATTCCACCTGGTTTTACAGCTTTTTTAATTCCTTGAAGTAGACTGTTTTTCGCATCTCCACTTATGTGACCCCAAACGTTCACAATGATGTCCCACGAATGTTCTTGCCATATTACTTGTTCTAGATCTACGAGTTCTGTTTCAACTTTTACTCCGCGTTGTTCTGCGAGGGTTTTCGTTTTCTCAAGTCCAACTTCTGAATAGTCCCAAGCTGTGACGTGAAACCCTTGTTCCGCTAAATAAACAGCATTCCGGCCTTCACCTTCCGCAATCGCTAACACACGTTCACCCTTTAGTTGACGAGCGATCTGTTTAATAAAAGGATTTGGTTCTGTACCATACACGTATTCATCTTGGTTAAATCGTTGGTCCCAATGATTTCCCATTATATCTATCCTCCAGTCTTAATTTTTTATTCAATAAGTCGCAAAAAACCACTGCACATCTTGTTGTTACTGCTACGTTTAAAGCCAAATTTCTTCTGTGATTACTCCGGTTTTCGCTCTCTGATTTCTAACCTTCTAGGTATTCACCTATCTGTTATTTAATCATAAACTAGAGTGAACTCACATATGAAGGATGTGTTTGGAGTTGACAGGGAACGTTTTAAACTACTTTGCTGGTGGGAATACGTCAAAAGGATTTTATAGTTTATTTGATTCCAATTTAGCAAATCTTGAACGTCTTTTTATTTTAAAAGGTGGACCAGGCACAGGCAAATCGTATTTAATTAAAAAAGTCGGAAGGGAATGGAAAAAAAGAGGTTACTCCCTCGAATATATGTATTGCTCGTCTGATAAAGATTCGGTAGATGGAATTGTCATCCGTGAATTGAATGTTGGTATCGTTGACGGTACGAAACCGCATGTGCTTGAACCGAAGTTCCCTGGGGTCATCGATGATTATGTTAATTTAGGTGTAGCGTGGGATGCATATAAATTAAGAAACAAAAAAGATGAAATTATTCCGTTGACGAAACAAGTAAGCGCCGCTTTTCAATCGGCATACGATTCGTTCCGGGATGCACAAGTATTACATGAAAAACGCAAGCTAAGAGTAAATCAATCGCTGAATAGCGATAAAGTTAAGATGCTTACGGAAGAGCTCGTTAATACGCTATTTAATCAAAAATCGCAAGTGGCGACAGCTATCATTAAACATCGTTTCCATGGTGCTAATACACCGACGGGACCGTTTAGCTTTATGGAGGAACTGATACAACCTCTCCAGAAACGATATTTTTTAAACGGTCGTCCAGGAACAGGGAAGTCAACGTTATTACAACGATTATTGCTTGAAGCTGAAGTTCGGGGCTATGATGCGGAAGTGTATCATTGTGGATTTGAACCAGAAAACATTGATCTCTTGATTATAAGAGAATTGGATGTGGCTATTTTTGATAATAAGTATCCCCACGAGCTTCAACCTGAGCGAGAGACAGATGTCGTCATTAATATGGAAGAAGCTGTATTAGAAATCGACATGTTTGAAGAGGATGAAACAGTCATTCAAACGTATGAGAAAAATATGAATGAAGGCATTGCATCGTTAGCAAAGGCAAAAATATTGCGTGACAAACTTGAAGACTATTATATTCATGCGATGGACTTCAGTGTTACGACGAAAATACGTAATCATATCCAACAAGAAATTGAACAAATTGCAAAAGGACAGTAGGTTATTTTATAAATTACTGTCCTACATTAGGTTGTAAACTTATTCGATTGGTTTTACTTCATTTAGCACATCATTAAGTTGATGGAAGATCGGTTCGTTTCCGACGAGGACAAACGTCCCTTTTTCTTGTTGAATTCGTTTCACTTTGCCACCCGCTTCTTTTACGAGCAATAAGCCGGCTTCAATGTCCCAGGGATTTAATTTAAATTCCCAATAGCCGTCGAAACGACCAGCTGCGACTTGGCATAAATCGATTGCAGCACTACCTGTTCGGCGAATACCGCCAATCTTTAAAATAACACCGTTAAAATAGTTCACGTTGTTATCCGGATCGGTTGCGCGGTCATATGGAAATCCAGTTGAAACGACCGCTTGTGTTAATTGTTCAATCGTTGATACGTGAATTTGCTTCTCGTTAAGAAAAGCTCCGTGGCCTTTTACGGTCTCATACATTTCATTTAGCATTGGAATGTAAACGAGCCCGATGACAGGTTCACCTTCATATTTTAATGCGACGGAAATAGAAAATAGCGGAAATCCGTGAGCATAGTTAACGGTACCGTCAATCGGGTCAATCACCCATTCGTAATCGGATTGATTTGCATAGCTTCCGCTTTCTTCTGTCAGTAGCTGGTGAAAGGGGTACGTCGTTTGAATGCGCTCGATTAAAAATTGCTCCGTCCATATGTCGACTTCCGTTACGAGGTCAATGTCTGATGATTTTGATGTCATTTTCATCGGTGTTTGCAAACGACGGATTTGCTCTTCACCTGCTTCGCGCATCCACTTTTTCATTTGCTCTGCCATTTTAAACCATTCGTTCAAGTTGTGCACCTCCATTCACACTAGTCCGACCATTTGTAAACCCAGAAATATTCTGTATTGATTCGTTCTCGTACTTGTTTATCTTCAAGTCCGTGTTTAGCCGCTCTTCCGCGCACAAATGCTCCGAATTGTGAAGCGTGTGCTTGAATGGCTACTAGTTTATCTTCTGCGTACGCGCTAACGTCACGGGTAATATGAGGAGGTCCAAGTTCATCAACACAATTGTTTGAAAATGCGACACAATGAACGGTAGGTCGTTCTGCTTTTGGAAGACGTTCAACCGCATGAATGACTGCGGCACCACATGCGTCATGATCAGGATGTACACTATATCCAGGATAAAATGTAATGATGAGAGACGGTTTAAGCTCGTCAATTATCGGACTAAAATAATTAGCTAAATCATCAAGATCTTCAAATTCAAGCGTCTTATCACGAAGTCCGAGTAGACGTAAATCATTTATATTTAACGCTTCACAAGCTTTTTCAAGTTCTTTTTTTCGAATCTCTGGTAATGATTCACGCGTAGCAAAGGGAGGATTGCCCATATTTCGTCCCATTTCACCAAGTGTGCAACAAACGTATGTAAGTGGCACATTATTTTTCGTATACATTGCAATCGTTCCGGAAATCCCGAATGATTCATCATCAGGATGTGGGAAGATGACGAGTACGTGTTTTTCCTTTTCCATTTTGTTAACTCTCCTTTTCAGTATCGAATGACAAAACTCAGCTGGAAGAGGCGGTCTTTTATTTTGCACTTTGACTTCTAGTTAAAACGGATTTTCGCTTAACTGTAACGCAACCGCAAGCTTTCCGTCACGATCATGTCCCGCTAGTAAAAGTCGTCCTTTTTCATCGACTTCCCAATCTGTTAAACCTTCGGCATATACCCAGCCAATGTTAAGCTTTAACCCTGCTCGATAAGGACCATCTCCGGTAATTTTACCGCGTGAATAATAGATTTTTGCATTGCGAATATAAGCGCCAGCATTATGAAAGTTCTCATTATAGTGAGAAGCATATGCTCCATTCGTCGTTTCAAGGTGAATGTATACATCTTTGTTCGCGAACTGATCCAGTACATCTTGGACAGCGTCTTGATTGATTGGCTTCATCATTTTTCTCCTTTCTTTTTACTTACATCAATTTCAATTTTACAGAGCATCATGACGTTTGTCTGTTAAATGATTCCATTTGCCCAGTTTCCATTTCGGAATACCGGTTCAAGTGTACCATCTTCTGTTTCTCCATCAATGTCGAGTTTTTCTGAGCCGATCATAAAGTCGACGTGGACAATACTTGTATTTGCTCCATGTTTAGCAAGGTCCTCTTTTGACATTGTTTTTCCACCTTCTAGGCAAAAGGCATACGCACTTCCAAGCGCGACATGGCATGATGCATTTTCATCAAAAAGCGTATTGTAAAAAGTAAGATTTGTTTGCGAAATCGGTGATTCGTGTGGAACGAGAGCAACTTCTCCTAAATAACGGTTTCCCTCATCAGTTTCTACGAGTCGCTTTAACGTTTCATAGCCTTCTTTTGCAGTAAAATCTACAATCTTTCCATTTTCAAACGTAAATGAAAAGTTGTCGATGATCGTTCCACCATAGTTTAATGGTTTTGTACTTGACACAGTGCCATAAACGCCGTCTTTTTTCGGAGTTGTAAACACTTCTTCTGTCGGCATGTTCGGGACGAATTCAACCCCACGCTCACTTTTGCCGCCACCGCCAACCCAGAGGTGTTTTTCAGGTAACTCGATCGTTAAATTTGTGCCTGGTCCTTTGTAGTGCAGTTTTTTATATTTTTTTTCGTTTAAAAAGTCTACTTTTTGCTGCAAGTTTGCTTGATGTTGTCTCCAAGCCGACACTGGATCTGTGTCATTGATTCTCGTTGCGGTCATAATTGCATCCCATAGTTTTTTCATTTGTTCAGATTCAGGCTCGTTTGGAAACACTTTTTCGGCCCATTCTTTCGTCGGGGAAGCGACGATCGTCCAGCTGATTTTATCAGATTGAATGTATTCACGAAATTTCGCCATTGCTTCGCCTGCTGTTTGTTGTGCTGTTGCCACGCGTGCAGGATCGACATCTTTAAGTAGTTCTGGATTCGGTGCTAAAATCGACAGCACTGCAGCTCCGTCTTCTGCCATTTCTTCGTAGCCTTTTGCTTTCCATAACGGGTATTCTGCGAACGCCTCGTCTGGAGCATACGTATATTTTACTTTCGTAAATTCATCGTCATTCCATTCGACATGGACGTTATGTGCGCCTTCTTTAAAGGCCACTTCCGTAATTTTATAAACGAGATCTTTTGCAATAATCGGTGCATTGATGACGAGCAATTGTCCTTTTTGAATGTTGACGCCAACTTTCACTGCCAATTCTGCGTACTTTATAAGTTCATTCTCTTTCATCGATGTATCGAAACTCCTTTTTATAAATTAACGAAGTCACACTGCAGGAAACTGTTCTTTGCCTTCGCCTTATTACGTACGATTTTACACGGAAAAGTTGATAAAGTGAAATCTTCTCACCGAACTAGGCACGAGTGAATATAATGCGATAGCGAGGTGGTGAGTGGTGTATGGAAAATGATAGAACGGATGAACGAGAGAAAAGTCCAGAAGAGATTGAACGTGAAGAATGGGAACGGCAAAAAGTAAAACAGCGACTAAAGCAAGTGATGACGATTGCCTCTCCTGTTTTCATTTTGCTTTTGTGGGAGTTGCTATCACGGACAGAGCTTATTGATTCACGGTTTTTCCCGCCACCAACAGCGATCGTAGCTACCTTTTTTAATATGATTAAAACGGGGACGTTATTTGACCATTTAAGTATTAGCTTAATGCGTATTCTTGGTGGTTTTATATTAGGGGTCATTCCGGGAATTGTTCTCGGGTTGTTAATGGGAATGTATGCACCTTTTCGGCATTTCTTTCAGCCACTCGTCATGGCGATTATGCCGATACCGACGTTAGCGTTACTTCCAATTATTATTATCATTTTTGGAATCGGTGAAACTTCCAAACTCGTAACGATTGCAGGAAGTGTGTTTTTTCCAGTTGTCATTAATACAGCTGCTGGTGTCATGAATATCGAACACATTTACGTTGATGTTGCAAAAAACTACGGTGCCAATTCAAAAGATTTTTTCTTCAAAATTGCTTTGCCTGGCTCGCTACCGGTTATGCTCGAAGGGATTCAAATGGGGCAGGCAATTGCACTGCTGACGATCGTCGCGGCTGAAATGATGGGCGCTAACGAAGGAATTGGATATTTAATATGGACATCATATAAAGCGTTCGTGTTGACAGAAATGTATGTCGGGCTCATCCTTATTTCATTTTTCGGATATTTCTTTTCGTTATTACTTCGTTGGTTACAAGCAAAGCTTCTGCCTTGGAGAGAGGATAGTTAAAGGAGGGCTATGATGGGGCGTCAAACGAAAATTAAACTCGAGAATGTAACGAAAGTGTTTTATAAACGAGGGAATAGTATTACAGCGGTTCAGAACATATCAACTGAAGTTAAAGATGGTGAGTTCGTTTGCCTTATCGGTCCGTCCGGTTGTGGTAAGACGACACTGTTAAAAATTTTAGCAGGGTTAGAAACACCGAGTACAGGGAACTATTCAATTTCAAGAGAAAACAAAGACAAACCGCTTCAATCGATGGTGTTTCAAGAAAAGGGCATTTTTCCGTGGCTTACAGTTTCGGAAAATGTCGCCTTCGGTTTAAACATGCAAAAGCTTCCGAAAGCGTATGTCAAAGAACAGACGGAGTATTTTTTGGAAAAAGTAGGGCTCACTCAATTTGCGAAACGATATCCGAAAGAACTGTCAGGCGGTATGAAACAACGGGTTAGTATTGCGCGGGCTTTCGCAAATGATCCAGAAATTTTGCTAATGGATGAACCGTTTGCTGCGCTCGATGAACAAAATAAATATATTTTACAAGAAGAGTTACTAAACATATGGATGGAAACGAAAAAAACGGTCCTCTTTATCACCCATAGCATTGACGAAGCACTCATGTTAAGTGACCGAATTTTACTCATGAGTGCTCAACCTGGTCAAATCGTCGCTGATAAAAAAATCGAGCTCCCGCGCCCGCGGCGATTCGAACAAATTCGTTCTGACCGTGACGTCGCGAAGCAATTCGTGGAAATTTGGCAACACTTGCAAACAGAAGTTCAACGTTCACGGTTACAAACGACGTAGAAAGGAGTGAGAAATGTTGAATCGAAAACGAATAAAAATGATTCTGTTTCCATTATTTCTAATCATGCTTGTCATCGCAGGTTGTTCTTCGAAAGTTGACACCTCGGAAAACGAAAGGGGAAAAGAAGAAGTTGATGGACTCGCGCCGCTTGAAAAAACAGAAAAAGTGTACATTGCGGAAGATGGCGCAGCTTCGGGAGCGGGTTTTTATATCGCGAATGAAAAAGGTTATTTCAAAGATTTTAATATTGACATCGAGTTTGTAACATTTGCGAATTCTGACGACATGTTGCCGGCTGTCGCATCAGGAAAAGTCGATGTGGCGGGGGGAATATCGACAGCGGCATTTTTTAATTCGCTTGCACAAGGGATTGACGTAAAAATGATTGCTGACAAAGGCCATAATATAAAAGGCAAGTCGTATTTTACGTTCGTCATTCGAAAAGATCTTACAAATGAAATTCAAAGTTACGAAGATTTCAAAGGAAAAACGATAGCAGTTTCAACAAATAATGGTGTAGACGACTATATATTTGAACAGATGCTTCATCACGGTGGATTGACACGCGACGATGTAGAGTTTGTATTAATGGCTGATTTTGGAAATATGTTAGCTGCGATTGGGAATGGGTCAATCGACGCTGCGTTACAAATTGAACCACTCGTTACGAAAGGAATTGCAGAAAATATTCACGAACGCTTCGGTGATGCGACCGATTATGCACCTGAAGCACAAATCGCAATGGTGTTGTCTTCTCCGAAATTTTTAGTAGACCGAGAAGAGGTCGCCTTGCGGTTCATGGTTGCATATTTAAAAGGTGTTCGTGATTATAACGATGCCTTTGGAAAGGGAACGGGTGACAAAGACGAGATGATTGACATTATGACGAAATATACGACACTAAAAGAAAAAGAGGTTTGGAAAGAAGTAAATGTGACAGGATTAAATCCAAACGGTGAGATGTTTATCGAAGATATTAAAAATCAATTTGAAGTGTACAAAGCGAACGGCGCAATTAAAGGAGACTTAAACTTCGACGATTCCATTGATACGACAATCACCGAGAGGGCCGTTGAAATTCTTGGGGAGTATGAGTAAAAGGGCAGTCAGTTATCGTTACGATGACTGGCTGTATTATTTTTGTTCTTGTCAGATTATGGTTTCGTCGTAGTTTAAATTTTCTCTTGCAATTGGATACGATCTTAAATGAAGAAATGTATTTGATCTCAATGAGGCTTTGAATGGCAATTTTGTTAACGTCTCAGAGCTTGCAAATCGCTTTGCACTTCATTTCAAACTATAATACGATAGAATCAAAAGAATAATTGTGAGGAGGCGATGAGTTGAGGTTAACTGATACAGCAACGTTACATAACGGTGTGGAAATGCCATATGTTGGTTTAGGTGTATATAAAGCAATGGAAGGTCAAGAAGTTGAAAATGCTGTGAAAGCAGCTTTGAAGCACGGTTATCGTAGCATTGACACCGCACAGTTTTATGCAAACGAACGGGGCGTTGGGAAAGCGCTAAAAGAGTCAGGTGTACCGCGTGAAGAAGTGTTCATAACGACGAAAGTGTGGAATGATTCCCAAGGTTATGACAGCACGCTGCGAGCATTTGAAGCTAGCAGGGAAAAGCTCGGTCTCGATTATATTGATTTATATTTAATTCACTGGCCGATTACAGGGAAATATAAAGACACGTGGAGAGCACTTGAGCACCTTTATCGTGAGAAAAAAGTCCGTGCGATCGGAGTGAGCAACTTTCAAATTTATCATCTTGAAGAAGTGATGGAAGATTGTGAAGTAAAGCCGATGGTGAATCAAATTGAACTTCATCCGAAGTTGACGCAAAGAGAACTGCTTACATTTTGCCAAAAGCACGACATTCAAGTTGAGGCGTGGAGTCCGCTTATGCGAGGCAAATTTTTTGATCATCCGACTTTGATTGCACTTTCGAAAAAGTATAACAAAACAGTTGCTCAAATTATTTTACGTTGGGACATTCAACAAAAGATCGTCACGATTCCAAAATCTGTCAATGAAGCGCGTATTAAAGAAAACGCAAATATTTTTGATTTTGAATTGACAGAACAAGAAATTACAGATATTGCGAAGATGAATGAAAACCTTCGTCTTGGTCCGAACCCTGACGATTTTTAATAATGAACGAGGAAGTGGACGCAAATGCCATTACTGAAAACTGAACGACAAAAAGAAATTTATAAACTGCTTGATGAACGAGAAGGGGCATTTAAACAGTGTGGTGCAAAAGCAGATGCTGAAAATTCGTTTCCGTATGAAAATATTGAGGAACTAAAGAAAATAGGCTTTACGAGTTTGACCGTTCCGAAAGAATTTGGCGGCGAAGAAATTCCGTTGTATGAAATGGTTTTATATTTAGAAAAGCTTGGGCAAGCCGATGGTTCAACAGCACTTGGGCTTGGTTGGCATCTTGGGATTATGATGGACTTAGCCGAACGTAGACCGTGGCAAGCCGACGTTTATAAGGAAGTATGTGAGCATGCTGTGAAAGAGGGAGCGCTTTTAAATCGCGCAGCAACGGAACCGAAAACAGGCAGTCCGACTCGAGGTGGAAAACCTGAGACAACAGCTGTGAAGCAATCAGATGGTTCATGGAAAATTACTGGAAGAAAAACGTTTACGACGATGTCTCCCGTTCTCGATTACTTTCTCGTCGCTGCAACCGATGATGAGACAGCCGATGTAAATGAATATCTTATTCCGAGAAATACAAATGGTGTGTCTATTGAAGAAACGTGGGATTCCGTTGCAATGCAAGGGACGGGAAGTCACGACTTAGTGATGCAAGACGTCATCATCCCTGCTCACTATCTAGTTGAAGCGAAACGGAATGAACGAAAAGCACGACCGAGCGGCTGGCTTTTGCATATTCCGTCTGTTTATTCTGGGATTGCGCGTGCAGCTCGAAATGAAGCGTTAAAATTTGCGACGACCTATTCTCCGAATAGCATCGTCGGAACGATTAGCGAAATTCCGAACGTACGCAGACTTATCGGGGAAATTGAAATGAAACTTCACCAATCACGGCAAATTTTATATACGACTGCAAGAGCATGGGATGAAGAACTGGAAAATCGAAATCAGATGACAGCCCAACTCCAAGTAGCAAAATATACGGTGACGAATACTGCGATTGAAGTCGTTGATCTTGCAATGCGGATTGTTGGTGCGAGAAGTTTGTCAGCAAAAAATCCGTTACAGCGTTATTATCGTGATGTTCGCGCTGGTTTACACAATCCGCCGATGGATGACGCAGTCATTGCATTGCTCGCGGAACAAGCGATTCAATCGTTTAAGTAATAATCTGTTACAGGAGCAGGATAGTTACTGCTCTTCACTTTACTTTCAGAATATTATTTACTTATAATAAATTCAGTGGTACAGTATTTGTGAATCTACTTTATTTTGAGGGGGTAATGGAAAATGAAAGCATGGCAAGTAAAACGTTTAGCTGATCCAGCAGAAGCACTCGAAATAGCAGAAGTGGAAAAGCCACAGTTAGAAGACGGAAAAGTGATCATTAAAGTCGAAGCAACAGCGCTAAACTTTTTCGATATTTTGCTTTGCCAAGGAAAATATCAAGAGAAGCCACCGTTACCGTTTACACCAGGTGCAGAAGTTTCGGGAACGGTCGTTGAAGTTCCAAATAACAGTAAATTCCAAGTTGGCGATCGGGTTTTAGCACAACCACAAATGCCAAACGGAGGGCTGGCAGATTATGTTTCTGCTGCTGAAGAAAATTCGGTTTATAAAATTCCAGAGACGATGGATTTCAAAGATGCTGCAGCGATGTACATTACATATCAAACAACATATTACGCCCTTCATTATCGAGCGCAAATTAAACAAGGAGAAGTCCTGCTCGTTCACGCAGGTGCGGGCGGCGTCGGCTCAGCGGCCATTCAATTAGGAAAAGCAGCTGGCGCAAAAGTAATTGCTACCGCAGGTGGACCGGAAAAAACGAACGTATGCCGTGAACTTGGGGCTGACGTTGTTATCGACTATTTGTCAGAGGACTTCGTCGAGATTGTGAAAAAAGAAACAAATGGTCGCGGAGCAGATGTTATTTATGACCCAGTTGGAGGAGACACGTTCGATAAATCACGAAAATGTATTGCGTTTGATGGTCGATTACTCGTCATCGGTTTTGCGGGCGGCAGAATTCCTGAAGCACCAGCAAACCATGCTCTTGTGAAAAACTATTCGATTGTAGGCGTTCACTGGGGTTATTTCAAACGTCTCTACCCAGAAGGCGTCGTTAATATTCATGAAAAATTAATGCAGTTGTATGAAGCAGGGAAAATTAAACCTCTTATTTATGATGAATTTCCGTTTGAGAAAGTACCTGAAGCGTTAAACATGCTTGGAAGCCGGAAAACTTATGGAAAGTTAATCGTAAAACTAACTAACTAGTCAGTTTGTTCCCCCTACAAATTAGGGGGATTTTTCATAACAATTCATTTTGATAATTGTTAGAATCTTTAATATAATAGAAATAGAACAATAATAATAGAAAAAGGAGGTTAGACAGCGATGATTTTAACAGATTTAATGCAGCAAAACATTGATAAGTACGGAGAATATCCTTTTTTGTACTTCGGGGAGAAAGCGATTACAAATGTGGAAACGGCTGAGTATGCGGGTCAGTTTGCAGCTGTATTAACGCAACATAACATTAAAAAAGATGACCGAGTGGTCGTTTGTATGCCGAACTGTCCTGACGTTATATTTTCATACCAAGGGATTATGCGGACTGGTGCGATCGTTATCCCTGTCATGTATTTGCTTCATCAACAGGAAATACACTTTATCTTGCAAGATTCTGAAGCGAAAGCAATTATAACATCAAGCATGCTTTATTCAAAAGTTAAAAAAGCTTGCGATGGATTGTCAAAGCGCCCGAAAATTTTTGTTGTAGATGAAGTGAATGATGAAGAAGCGATTGTTGTTTATTCAGAAGCTGAAAGTCTTGATCCGATCGAGACAAGCGTATCGGCGACTGAAAGTGATGTAGCAGTCATTTTGTATACATCAGGAACAACAGGAAAGCCGAAAGGGGTTATGCTCACGCATAAAAATCTTTATTCGAACGCGTCGACATCCGCTTCATTACAAGAAGATGAAGAGCGCGGAACGACACTCGGTGTTCTCCCACTTGCACACGTATACGGATTTACCGTAACAAACGCATGTTTTTTATTAGGGGCATCGATCGTCATTTTTGCAATGTTTAATTTGGAAGAAGTGTGTAAAGCGATTGAAAAGCATAAAGTAAAAGGCTTCAATGCTGTGCCTGCAATGATTCACGCCATGCTAATGAGTCCGATTACTGAAAAATATGATCTATCTAGTCTCGAATCAGTCGGATCCGGATCAGCGCCGATTCCGGTCGCTCTTATTGAAGGGTTTAAAAAGAAATTTAACGCCGATGTACTTGAAGGATATGGACTATCAGAAGCCGCTCCGGTCGTATCGACAAATCGCAAAACGATGCCCGTTAAACCAGGATCAGTCGGACTACCGCTTCCTGGCATTGAAATTAAAATTGCCGATGAAAATGGGAATGAACTTCCAACAGGTGAAGTTGGTGAGTTGCTCGTACGTGGTGACAATATAACGCCGGGATATTTTCGAAATGAAGAAGCGACGAAAGAAGCAATTCGAGATGGGTGGCTGCATACGGGTGATATGGGAAGAGTCGACGAAGATGGATACCTTTATATCGTCGATCGGAAAAAAGATTTAATAATTCGTGGTGGCTTTAACATTTATCCGCGTGAGCTAGAAGAATTAATTTCTCGACATGAGGCTGTGTCTGAAGTCGCTGTCATCAGTGTACCTTCTGAAAGAATGGGGGAAGAAGTAGTCGCATTTGTCGTGAAAAAACCGAGAGTCGAAATTACAGAAGAAGATTTGATCGAGTACTGTCAAGATAAACTAGCAAAATATAAAACCCCGCGGAGAGTGCTGTTTGTTAAAACATTGCCAAAAAACGCAGTCGGAAAAGTATTAAAACAACAGCTCAAACTACAATCACAAGACGTTGAGCTGTACATCTAACAGATAGAAAGGGAGATAGAGAGATGGGATTTGAGCTTGGAGAGTACCATGATCGAGAACATTTAAAAGAGATGATCGATCAATTTTCACCTGAGCAATTAGAAAGTCTCCATTTTTACATGAACATTTTAAATAAAGGGTTTTCAGGTAGGAGGGGACCTGAAGGCAAGGTCATTCGAGGCTTTATCGATCTTTCAATTGAACGAACAGGGGATTGGAAAACAGTTGCTACACTCCCGCTTCGGTGGGAAATGTACAATGGTCTTGGGATTGTGCATGGAGGGATAATGGCGACATTTATTGATAATGCAATGGGAACGACACTGTTTATGTGTCATCCTAACGAACTTGTTCAGCAAGTGACCGTTGATTTAAACATTCACTATTTAAAAGGGGCTAAAGGGAAAAAACTTATGGCAGAAACAGAGCTTATTCAAGCCGGGAGAAGTATCGCTGTGTTGGACTGTGATGTCCGAGATGAAAAAGATGACATTGTTTCAAAAGCTACGGGTACGTTTCGAGTGTGGACAAAATCATAACGAGGTGAATGAAATGGATTTATCGTTTACGCCAGAACAAGAACAATATCGTCAACGTGTTCGCGAGTGGTTGCTAGAAAATATTCCAGAAGGTTGGGGGACGCCTCAGTTTGAATGGCCAGATGATGAAAAAGAACGAGGAGCGTTATTGCGCGAATGGGATCGCAAGCTATACGAAGGCGGATTCGCGGGTATTTCTTGGCCGAAAGAATATGGTGGGCAAGGGTTAACACACGTTGAAGAAATTATTTATGACGAAGAAGCTGGAAAATTAAATGCTCCAGGCGGCATTAACGTGTTAGGAAAATTATTACTCGGTCCGACGTTGCTTCTTTTCGGGTCAGAAGAGCAGAAACAACGGTTCCTTCCGCCATTATTGCGAGGTGATGAAGTATGGTGTCAAGGCTTCTCTGAACCGAACGCTGGATCTGACTTAGCTGCCTTGCAAACGAGAGCGGAACTAGATGGTGATGAGTGGGTAATTAATGGGCAGAAAGTATGGACGAGTTATGCTCATCACGCGGATTGGTGTTTCGTACTTGCAAGAACGGATCAAGAAGCGCCGAAGCATAAAGGCATTTCATTTTTTCTCGTACCGATGGACAGTGAAGGTGTTACGGTACGTCCACTCGTTCAATTAAATAAAAATAGAGATTTTAACGAAGTGTTTTTTGATAATGTTAGAATCTCGAAAGATCACGTCGTCGGTGGTGTGAATAACGGTTGGAAAGTTGCAATGGGGACGCTTGGATTTGAGCGTGGTACGCTAGCGCTCGGTCGTCAAGTCCGGTTCCAAAATGAATTTAATGAGCTTGCGCAGCTTGCTGGAGAAATGCGGGCAGCTGACGGCACGCTTGTTAAAGATAATCCATATTTCCGACAGCGTCTCGTAGAAATTTTTAATGACATACGCATCATGCGCTATCACGGTTTAAAAACGATTAGCCAATTACTTAATGAAGGGAAGCTAGGACCCGAAGCATCGCTTCAAAAGCTATTTTGGACGACGATGCATGTAAATTTAGGCGAGGTAGCAATGGAAGTGCTTGGAGCGGAATCTCCTTACTGGGGTAAAGATAGTGCCAGTCGTGGAAAGATGCAAGATGTATATTTTTCATCGCGGGGAGCGACGATTTATGCAGGCTCGACGCAAATTCAAAAAAATATCATTGCCGAGAGAATTCTCGGAATGCCTAGGTAAGGAGTGACGATAACATGTTTTTTGGTTTTAATGAAGAAGAGAAAATGGTGCAAAAAAGTGTCAAAGATATGCTTGAAAATCATTGCTCGACAGAACATGTGCGTCAGTTTATGGACAATCCAACTGTTTCTGAAAAAATAAAAGAATTATTTGGTCAACAAGGATTGCTTGGGATAGTAGAACAAGACGATGAAATGATAACCGGTGTGACTTATGCAATTTTAATTGCTCAAGAAGCAGGTCGGGCGCTCTTACCTTTTCCACTGCTTGAAAATATGGCGGGATTGTATGCGCTGAAAACATGCAAGCAACACGATGCTTTAATTGATGAAGTTGAAGCTGGAAAAACGATGCTAACGATTGCATGGAGACCGAAAGAGGCGCTCGCGATAAAAACAACGGACGGATATTCACTTTCAGGCGTACTTGAAGAAGTTCCGTTTGCTGCTGATGCAGACAAAATCATTGCTTCTGTACGGTTTGCTGGTGCAGGTTATACACCGAGCGAGGAGGAAACGGTCGTTGTCCTTGATCGGAATAGTGATGCGATCAGCATGCGGAAACGAAATGGATTTGACGAAACGTATCCGATTTATGACGTTACGTTACACAATTATTCACTGCAAGAAAGCAACGTTGTCCAAGGAATCGGAATGGGTGTCGGACATACGCTCATGGAAAAAGTACAACAACTCGGTGCACTATTGCTCGCTTCTGAAATGGTCGGAGCATCAGAACGTGCTCTTTATGATACAGTTGCATATACGAAAGAACGAAAGCAGTTCGGTGTTGTTATCGGAACGTTTCAAGCGTTAAAGCATATGGCTGCTGATATGTATTTGCTCGTTGAAAGTGCGAAATCAGCAGTAGAATATGCTGCATGGGCACTTGAAGCTGGAGATGAGGAAGCAGACTTAGCAGTTTCTATTGCAAAATCGTATGCTTCAAAAGCGGCTAAAAAAGTAACCGGTGATGCGATTCAAATGCAAGGAGGAATTGGATTTACGTGGGAAAATGATATGCATCTCTTTTTTAAGAGAGCAACAAGAAGTGCATCGTTACTAGGTGATACGTACGAACATAATGAAAAAATTGCACAAGTGGCAATCGATCGTCTGTCGTAATTGTAGAATCATGTTTAACTTAATTTCCGAAAGAAGTCTCCCATCCTCAAGGAATAGAAAAAGAAATTCCGTCGCCCGAACGTGTGTATAAGTGTTCTTGCGGCTTTGTATTCGATCGTGATCACAATTCAGCAATCAATATCAAAAATGAAGGATTGCGCTTATTAGCATAAAGAACATAAGCCCCCACTTCAAGCGACCCGTAAGGGTGGTAAGTGGTGGGAGCAGTTCACGACACGTTCTTACGCGTGTCTTGTTTTTTCGCATTTGTTATAAACAAAGGATGTTTGTTTCCATTTGAACGAGTGATGTTACATTGAGGAGGAAGAGAGGAATGTCAATAAAACGCACCGCTGCAATCGTCGGAGTTGCGGAACATGATTTAGAAAAAGGAAAAGTTCCAGGTGGGAAAACAGTGCTTCAAATGCAAGCGACTGTCGCTAAACAAGCACTTGAAGAAGCAGGTTTGACGAAAGATGATGTTGATGGATTGTTTGTTGCGGGTTCATGGGGGTTGCCTGGAGTTGGGCTTATGCCAAGTGTAACGATGGCGGAATATTTAGGAATTCGTCCTCGTTATACCGATTCAACAAATATCGGGGGCTCTTCATTTGAAGCGCATGTCGGACATGCAGCTGCAGCGATTCAAGCAGGGCTTTGTGATGTAGCGCTTATTTTATACGGAAGTACACAACGGTCCAATCGTTCAAGAAATTTAAGTGCTGGACGTCCTTCTGAATATACTGCTCAATTTGAAAGCATTTGGGGTATGCCAGCTCCAGTCGGAGCGTATGCGATGGCAGCACATCGTCATATGCATGAATATGGAACGACGAGCGAACAACTTGCGGAAATTGCGGTGTCGACGAGAAAATGGGCACAGTTAAATCCACGAGCGATGTACCGGGATGAAATAACGGTTACTGATGTTTTACAATCTCCGCTCATATGTGAGCCGCTTCATTTATTGGATTGTTGTCTTGTGACAGACGGTGCAGGTGCAGTCGTCATTACATCAGCGGAGCGAACCCGTGACTGTAAAACAACACCTGTCTGGATTTTAGGGCACGGTGAAGCACATACACATTCACTCATTAGCAGCATGCCGGATCTCACACTGACGACGGCGAAAGAATCAGGACAACGTGCATTTGAAATGGCGGGTGTCACTCATGAAGACATTGACATTGCGCAAATTTATGACTCATTTACGATAACTGTTCTTATCACACTCGAGTCGCTCGGGTTTTGTAAACCTGGAGAAGGAGTTGATTTTGTGGCCAATGGTCGAACGGCTCCAGGTGGAGATTTTCCAATGAATACGAACGGAGGTGGGTTATCTTACGCCCATCCAGGTATGTATGGCATCTTTTTAATAATCGAAGCCGTTCAGCAATTACGTGGTGAATGTGGAGACCGTCAAGTATCAGATGCAAAGCTAGCTCTTGTGAATGGCACAGGCGGCGTCCTTTCATCAACAGCAACGTGTATTTTAGGGAGGGACTAATCTATGCAACATTATGAAAAACCATTGCCACTCATTGATCATGACACACGTTATTTTTGGAAACAGTGCAAACAGAATAAACTGATGGTACAGCAATGCAAAGATTGCAAACGTCATATTTTTTATCCACGCAATATATGCCCGCACTGTATGTCCGATGAAATCGAATGGGTTGAAAGTAGCGGCAAAGGCAAAATCTATTCATACACTGTTGCACATCGAGCAGGCGGACCCGGATTTCAAGATAATGTTCCGTATATTATCGCTTTAATCGAACTAGATGAAGGCGTGCGGATGATGAGTACGATCGTGAATTGTGACCGTTCTAAACTTGTTTGTGACATGCCTGTTGAAGTCGTTTTTGATCCAGTGACCGAGGACGTAACATTGCCGAAGTTTCAACCCGTAGTTTAAGTATAAAACCCTTTTCTGTCTTTATTTAACAGAAAAGGGTTTATATCTTGTACAGTGAACGTATGGTGAACATCACTTGCAATTAATATGTTTCAAATTGTTATTTGCCACGTTTTCTTCAAAAGTACGCCTATCTAGTTCATGAACTAGTTTTTCTTGATCCTTTCGTTTAATCAGTCCCCATACAATTGCAAATGGAGCAAAATTCATCGCTTGATTTAGTTTAATAAGTCTTCTCGCATTGACTGTCATCATATGAATGTATTTTTCATCATCATGTAATAAAATTTCTACGAATTTATTAAATTTAATTTCTATAATTCGATACCCTTCTATGTCCTTCCATTTAATAGGAATTGGATTTTTTGATGATGCGCTTAAAATTAACTCTTCTTTAGTTAAAATCAAGTAAGGCTCTGAGGAGAAGAATTTTTTAAACCCGACAATGATGACTACAGCAAAAAACAATCCTAAAGTTGCTCCCAAGGCACTGTGAAAGTAGTCTCCATCGTTAAAAGCAGCTACGCATATTAAAAATCCGAATGCTGAAAATACTATGCCCATAATGAGTAATAAAAAATTCCTTATCTTTGATGGATAAAAATGCAGTTCTTCCATAGTACTTCCCTCCACAGTTGTTTCAGATTGGCTAATATATCATATTTACCACAAGCTACATTTTCGGACAATAAACCTATAGATGCAGAACTTTTATCATCTGCATTTTTTACAATAAAAGACAAAAATCTACATTCTAAGTTGCGTAGTTATTTGAGGTGGTAACGTGTTGGGCAATAATGAATTTCATAAACTTTATGACCAAATGAACGCTCAAGCGTCAGAATGATTAAAATCATACGGATTTAATTTAACTGTCACCTTTTTTGCCGCTTTAATTTTTTTATGAATCTTTCACTGTTAATCCTTTCATTTATGCTGTATCCTTTTGCAAGAATCATTTATGATGACTTAATTTGTTTCAGGTTCCAGACTTTGGTCATTCATTCCCCTCTCATTACGGAGAAAGCAGTCATTATAGATCCCTTTCAGCTTTTTTTGATCGGGAGAGGTGAAGGAAAAGATTTAGAGGATTAGCACATACTGACTAACGTATGTTCCAACTATAAATGAAAACATCGTTATTTGGATGCATGAAATCTATAAACGAAATGTGCCTGTTTGATGTAAACGAAGCTTTTCTTTTGTTATACTAATGTTGGAAATGAATGGAATGTTTAGGAGGATATTATGTTGGACGAACAGTCGAAACAGTTTTTACTTGAATTGTTACAAACCCCTTCCCCTTCTGGACACGAAATGGAGATTCAGCAAAAGTGGCTGAACTATGTTAAACCTTTTGCTGATACGATTGAGACAGACTATGCTGGTAATGCAATTGCTGCTCTTAACAAAAATGCAAATGTTAAAGTTTTATTAGCAGGGCATTGTGATGAAATTGGCTTTCTTGTGAGGCGAATTGATGACAACGGATTCATTTATGTGGAGAAGCTCGGGGGCATTAGCCATAAACCTGCGATCGGTATGAAAGTCCAATTTCTTGGAAAAAACTCGATTATCGGCATGATTGGGGTAAATGCGGAACATCATGGCGGTGTGAAAGACGAATTTAAATTTCATGATTTATTTATCGATATCGGAGCAAAAAGCAAACGCGAAGCACAAGAATACGTTTCAATTGGCGATGTTGCAGTCTATAAGCGCGATCCTGAATTACTTCTCAATGAGCGGATTGCTGGTCGGGGTCTCGACAACCGGACAGGTGCATTTATCGTTGCGGAAGTCATGAAGAGGCTTAGTGATAAAGCTCTTCATGTTGGTGTTTTTGGTGTTAGCACAGTTAATGAAGAAACAAACATGGGGGGCGCTTATTTTGCTGGTGCAAACATTGAACCATCGATGGCACTAGCGTTGGATGTCACGTTTGCAACAGATTATCCGAGTGTTGATCGTGGAAAACATGGTGAGATTGATCTTGAAAAAGGCCCCGTACTAGCCAAAGGGGCACCAATCAATTGGAAGCTTAACGAGCTACTAGAAAAAAGTGCGGAACGGCTAGATATTTCACTGCAATATGAGTTAACACCGAGACGAACGGGCACCGATGCTGACCAAATTCGACTGACTGGAAAAGGAGTTCCGATTGCACTTGTTTCGTTGCCATTGCGTTACATGCATTCACCGGTTGAGACTGCAAGTCTTCAAGATATTGAAGAAGAAATTTCACTTCTCGTCGATTTCATTTCGAATTTAAGTGGGAATGAAAATCTTAAGCCGCTTACGATATAAGTGAATTTGTAACGTTTTAACGAGTCCCAAATGTGTAAAAGAATGATCCGGTTAATTGTTCAAAGGACATCATCGCATGTTGAAAACTATGAAAAGTAGTTCAGGTAGCTTTGTGCATATTTCTTAGGTGTGCTAAAACTTGACTAATTAAACAGTCTCTATAAGAAAAAAAGCCTTCACCATTCATGAAGGCGCAGAACAGAAACAATTTGTTTATTACCACCAACCCCAAGGAAGAAATGCGAGAGTGGCAATGGCTCCTAACGGAATCCCGATGGCAAGACCGGCACCGAATCCCCAAAAATAAACACCATGGCCACCCGTGCCTCTATCAAGAGGTCGTAAATAAACGTTTTTACGGTCAACTCGGTCGATGATTCCGTGGTGAACGGCACCGTCGTGACACGTAATTTTAACAGGAACACCGATATTCTTATTGCACATGTTGTAATAATGTTCAGCTGACATATTGAAACTCCTTTCATTAAGAAAATAGCTTGCTAACTTACGTTTACGATCACTATATGGTTGGAATCATGTATTTGTATAGGGAAACTTCTTAGTCAAAGCATGGAATTATTGTTTTAATCGCCTAAATTTAAATGAAGTAAGGAGTGACCGTTGTGAAAGCAGTCGTCATTAAAGAACCAGGTGGTCCAGACATGCTATCGATTGAAAAAGTGGAAAAACCGAGTATCAATGCGAATGAAGTGCTTGTTCGTGTTCGGGCGACAGCGCTGAACCGAGCGGATTTATTACAACGTAGAGGATTTTATCCGCCACCAAAAGGAGCTTCGAACATTCTTGGACTTGAAATGGCTGGTGAAGTCGTAGAAATAGGGGATCACGTGACGAAGGCGAAAAAAGGTGACAAAGTCTGCGCGCTTTTGCCTGGAGGTGGTTATGCCCAATATACAGTCGTACCAGAAGAGATGCTTATTCCTATTCCAGACAATTTAAGTTTTGAGCAAGCAGCGGCGATTCCAGAGGTTTTTTTAACTGCATATTTGAATTTATTTATGCTCGGAAATCTAAAACGAGACTATAATGTTCTCGTACATGCTGGTGCGAGCGGTGTTGGAACAGCAGCAATCCAACTGATTCGTGAAGCGGGGGCAACAGCCTATGCAACAGCTGGTTCAAATGAAAAAATTGCTCGTGCTATCGAACTTGGTGCTTCGGACGGTTGGAATTATAATGAAGGCTCATTTTTACCGTGGATAAAAGAAAAGACGAATCATAATGGGGTCAATATTGTTCTCGATTTTGTTGGAGCACCATATTTCGAAGATAATTTGCAATCATTAGCAATCGATGGCAGGCTCATCGTGATCGGAACGATGGGCGGGATACACGTAAATAATGTAAACTTAGGTTTTATTTTAAAAAATCGCCTTCAAATTATCGGAACAGCGTTACGGACACAGCCATTTGAAAAAAAGGTTGAGTTGACGAAGGCATTCACTAAATTTGCGTTGGAGCGGTTTAAAAATGGACGGCTACAACCAGTGATTGACAGCATTTACGATTGGAAAGACGTTTCAAAAGCACATGAATATATGGAATCAAATGCGAATATAGGTAAAATTATTTTGAACGTAACGGACTAACGAACAACATGCTGACATCGTTCTCGTTTATAATGAACATGTCAGCTTTTTTTCACATAATAAACTTATATATGTTAAAATAAAGGGATAATAATAGGATAAATTTGTTTTGGGAAAGAGAGAGGGACCATGTTATGAAGACAGAAGAAGGGACCACAGTGAGTAACAAAGTGAATATCGAAGAAATCATTATCGCTAATCAAAAGTTAAAAGATGTCATTAGTAAAACACCACTTCAACTTAATGATGTTCTGTCTGATAAATATGCGAGCAACGTTTATTTGAAACGAGAGGACTTGCAGAAAGTACGCTCGTTTAAACTGAGAGGAGCATACAACGCAATTCAGAGCTTGTCACCTGATGAAATGGAAAGAGGAGTTGTCTGTGCAAGTGCTGGAAACCATGCTCAAGGTGTGGCATATTCGTGTAAAGAATTACAGATTAACGGAAAGGTTTTTATGCCGACGACTACTCCAAGGCAAAAAGTTACGCAAGTGAAACGATTTGGCGGGGAATATATTGAAGTGATTTTAACAGGGGATACGTTTGATGATTCGTTTCAAAAAGCGAACAATTATTGTAATGAGCATAAAATGACATTTATTCATCCATTTGACGATTGTAAAACGATTGTCGGACAAGGAACGATCGGGATGGAAGTAATGAACGAGATAGAAGAACCACCAGATTATGTGTTTTTAAGTATCGGTGGCGGAGGTCTTGCTGCAGGTGTCGCTACTTATATAAAAAGCATTAGCCCTGAAACGAAAATCATTGGTGTTGAACCGAGCGGTGCGCCTACAATGAAAGAATCGTTCCGACAAGGAAAAGTCGTCAACCTTGAAAAAATTGATAAATTCGTTGATGGGGCCGCCGTGAAAAAAGTTGGCAAGATAACATTTAATATTTGTAAAGACTTACTCGATGACGTCGTTATCGTTCCAGAAGGGAAAATTTGTACGACCATCCTTGATTTATATAACGAAAATGCGATCGTTGCTGAACCAGCTGGGGCACTTTCGATTGCAGCGCTCGATTTTTATGCTGATGAAATTAAAGGTAAAAATGTCGTCTGTATTTTAAGTGGCGGTAATAATGACATTGGCAGAATGCAAGAAATTAAAGAGAAGTCGCTGATTTACGAAGGATTAAAACATTACTTTATCGTTAACTTTCCACAACGGGCGGGTGCATTGCGTGAGTTTATCGAAGAAGTGCTCGGACCACACGATGACATTACACGATTTGAATATACGAAGAAAAATAACCGTGAAGAAGGTCCGGCACTCGTCGGAATCGAATTGAAATGTCGGGAAGATTACGAACCGCTCATCTCAAGACTAAAAACAAAAGGCTTTCGGTATATCGAAATTAATAATGATGAAGATTTATTCCATCTTTTAATTTGAGTATACACTTAATATAAGTCCTCGATATGCTCGTTGACAGGATGGGCCTTACGGAGCGGTTAAACTGTAATAAAATGAGAAAAGGGGTCGTCTGATTTGAGTATTGATTTGGCATCAATTGAAGGCATATTCAAAAATCGACGTGCTAATTTATTAGGTCATGAGCAGATGAGAATTGCTTCGGTATTGTTGCCACTTCTAGAAAAAGACGGGCAAACTCATGTTTTATTTCAGGTGCGTGGGAAACGACTACGAACACAACCAGGCGAAATTTGCTTTCCTGGCGGTGGAGTTGAAAGGCAAGATAAAAATGAGGCGGAAACAGCGATTCGGGAAACATGTGAAGAGCTAGGCTTAGAAAAGCAACACATTAAAATGGTTGCTCCGCTTGATCTTTACGTCACACCATTTCATGCGATCATTTATCCGTACGTAGGAGTAATCCTTCAGCCTGAGGCAATTTGCCCAGATGATTTTGAAGTGGAAGAAGTGTTTACTGTTCCGTTGGATTACTTGCTTAACTACAAACCAAAGCAACATCCTGTTCATTTACAAGTAAAACCGGATGATTCGTTTCCTTACCATTTAATCCCAAGAGGGAAATATTATAAATGGCGTACTGGTCAAGTACCTGAATACTTTTATTTCTACGATAAATACGTCATATGGGGATTAACGGCAAGGATTTTAACGAACTTTTTAACGGTAATTAAAGGGCAAGAATTGACAATTAAATAAACTTTATCGAAAAAGATGTATTGGTAGACTGTTCCATTCACAATACATCTTTTTTCATTCAATGTGATTTTAAATCTAATAGCACAGATGAAGCCTTTTCCGCGACTGATGATTGGCGGACTAAGTCTAAATGGTTGTACGTTGGGAAGTCTGCTAAATGTACAGCCCCTTCAGCTAAGACGGAATTTTCGGGTACGAGGCCATCACTTTTCGTTTTGTAGATGAGCCGTAAGGTAAGCCAAGCAAATAACACCTCACCGATAACACCAAAATTATTTAAAGGGTTACGCGTTGTATATCCTCGGATGGTGTAAATCTTTCCGTTGTTCCAAAGTGGAGCACGATGAATCGGACAGCGTGTATTAAACTCTTTTGTCCATCCAGGCGTTAAATTTTCAAAGGCTTTTCTAGCTCCGATTAAAAAACTGAGCCATTTATAAAAGACAGCTAGAGGCGATCCGTAATTAGGTGTTCCTAGTGTTACGAGATTTGTGACTGTATTTGGATTATTGAAAATATATTGTCTTGCGACAAGTCCACCCATACTGTGAGCAATAATGTGAAAATGCTCCCCTAAATGATGTTTTTCCTGCAAAATACGAACTTTCTTTTCAACTTCTAATGCTTGCTTTTCCACAGAGTCTGCTCCAGAACGGTAGTTATTTGCTCCGATGGAATACACAATTTTTCCATTAAAATAATTTTGTTTTACCTTTGTTTCGGAATTTGTATAAATAATGTATACATTATTAGAACCCCAAAGATTAGTAATCGTATGTAAAAAATTTTTACCCCATTTATGAATATTGATTAAACCGCTTATGAGCACCAAATCTGTTGGGTTGTTTTCTACCATTGTCCCCCACTCCTTTCATCTCTCGCTTTTAATCATTTTAAAGTAGTATTCATTCAATAGATATCCCTATAAAAGTCGGATGAACATCGGTAATTCGACAAAAGTATGGATGCGATACAGAAGTGATAAAAGTTGGAATTGTTTTTTAATATCTTTTTAAAAAAAGACGAGTTACAATAATAGAGAATACATTTTGGTAACAATTAAATGGTTTACTTTCATTTGTTTATTATTTAACATGTTAGTGGAAAGCTAAGAAAAGAATGTTGAAATATGTTGAATCAATGAGAAGTGAGCTGAAGAAATGGATTTACAAACATTGCTGTTTTCTTTTTTTGGTGGTCTAGGTATTTTTCTATTCGGTATTAAATCAATGGGGGATGGTCTACAAAAAGTTGCAGGAGATGGACTGCGAGATTTGCTTGATCGGTTTACGACGAAACCGCTTATGGGTGTTCTTACCGGAATTGTTGTTACGATTTTAATTCAGTCGAGCTCAGGGACAACAGTGTTAACGATTGGATTAGTTACAGCAGGGTTTATGACATTACGTCAAGCGATAGGTGTCATCATGGGCGCGAACATCGGGACAACAGTGACAGCGTTTATTATCGGTATTAACATCTCCGAATACGCATTACCGATTATAGCGCTTGGAGCTTTTTTAATTTTTTTCTTTAAAAATCATAAAATTAACAACTTAGGTCAAGTCTTTTTCGGATTTGGTTCACTCTTCTTTGGCTTAACATTAATGGGCGATGGGATGAAGCCACTTCGCGATGCACCTGCGTTTACTGATTTAACGCTTTCAATGTCAGACAATCCCTTGCTAGGCGTACTGATTGGTATTATTTTTACGATGATTGTCCAAAGTTCATCGGCAGCAATTGGTTTGTTGCAGACTCTTTTTGACCAAGGTGCAATCAGTTTGCATGCTGCATTACCAGTGTTGTTTGGGGACAATATCGGAACGACGATTACAGCTATTTTAGCTTCAATTGGTGCTTCGGTTGCGGCACGTAGGGCAGCACTTGTGCACGTTATTTTTAACGTTATTGGGACGATCATTGTATTAATTTTATTTGTTCCGTTTACGCATTTTATTGAATTTTTACAAGCGAGCCTTGATTTAAATCCCCGTATGACAATTGCGTTTGCTCACGGTACATTTAATGTTGCAAATACGATTATTCAATTTCCGTTTATTGCAGCACTCGCTTGGATTGTAACGAAATTAGTTCCAGGCGAAGATCGGATGATTGAAAATAAAGCTGTTCATTTAGGTGAACAATTTATTCGTCAATCTCCTTCCGTTGCACTCGGGCAAGGGAAAAAAGAAGTGCTAAGGATGGCAAAATTAGCTATGCAAGGAATTGAAGAAGTAGGCAATTATTTTAAAACACAAGGAAAAAAGCACCGCGAGATTATTCCGCAAATTGAAGATGCGTTAAACAACTTGGATAAAAAAATTACTGAATACTTAGTGAAGATCTCTTACCATTCTTTGACAGACCAAGACTTAAAAACACACCACATGTTATTAGATACGGTTATAAATCTTGAACGGATCGGAGATCATATGGAAAATATTATGGAACTCGTTGATAGTCAAATTAACAATAAGGTAAAATTCTCTGATGAAGCGTTGAAAGATTTAGATGAAATGTTCAATCTTACGCTCTCAACTTTGAAGCAATCAATAGCAGCATTAGAAACCGATGATTTAGAAGAAGCAAAAGCTGTGATTGTGAAAGAACGCCAAATTGATGAGATGGAACGCGAACTCCGCAGAAAACATATTATTCGACTAAATGCGAATCAATGTACAGGAACTGCCGGCATCGTGTATGTTGACATCGTCAGCAATCTCGAACGGATCGGGGATCACGCCGTGAATATTGCTGACGGTGTTATCGGAGAAGAACATTGAAAGCTAATCAACCTCCCAAACCATTGGGAGGTTGATTTTATGTAAAAAATATACATACACTATACTGAAAAAATGGTTTTGTTGATTTTTACGTGAAGCAAATAAGAGGAAATATGCGCAAAATATTCCAAAAAATTACACAAAAAAATGATATGGCGTGAAATGGCACTATAAAAGCAATGAAATAAAATCTTGCATGTTTTCAGAAAAAACAAACTAAACAATATTGACAGAAATCATAAAATATTGCAGAATAATATATAAATTACAACAAAGGACAAAATACTACAATTTATGGGAAATTATCAAACAAGATAATGACGGTTAAAAGGATCATAAATACCTTCATATATTAAATTTTAAAAAATCCCTATATTCATATCTTTACTTTATACATGATCAGTTGAAAGGGCTTTCTACAAGCGCAATCCTTAATTCAGCACATGCTTTTGATTTATAGCTGAAGTACAGGATCTATATAAATATTTTTACGCGCTAAATCGTTTTTATCTGTCTGAACAATCTGCTTCAAACAGCGTGAGGGGGGAGGATAGGGTTACATACTAAGGTCGTATCGCTTCTAAACCAAGTCTATGAATCTTTCAAGGAGGGCTAAAGAAAAATGAAGCAATTTTTGAAAAAAACTGGGATAACAGCTTTGGCAGTTCCACTTATAGCACTTTACTCGGGTCAGGCTGGACAAGTGAGTGCAGCTGAGGAAACTAAAACATTGGAGTATCGCTGTACTGGAAGTGCCGCAGGTCTAATTGATGTTAATATCAATATGGATGTGGAAATTAGTTCAACGGTACCCGAGTCTGTAGAACCAGATGCTGAATTTTCAATTCAAAACTCTTATACAACTATTAGCATGGAAGTAACCGACATATTAAGAACTGCAGCAAACCCACTTCAGGGGGAAGTGTCACAATTTAATTTAAAACTTAATAATGCTACAGAAACTGGCTCAGGATCCGATGTAGTGAATGTAGCGTCAGAGCCTTTAGCCTTTGGTCCAATTAATATTGTTGATGAAGATGAAACCGTTGAATTTAGAGTTCCGGAAGCAGACGGAATTAATGTAGATTTAACTGCCGATGAATCTGGTAATGTTGAAATTTCAGCTGGAGAAATTATTACGAACGTTACTGTACTAGGTGGTTTAACATCTGTTGATGTAACATGTACGCCAATTGATGGTCAAAATCTCGTTTTAAATTCAATTGAAATTGCTGGTGAAGATCGAGGTGATAGTGACCCAGGTAATGATGAAGATCCAGGTGAAGAACCGGGTGATAACAATAACGGTGAAGGGCCAAGCGATGGCAACGACGATGAAGACCTAGGTAATAACAATGACGGTGAAGGTCCGGGCGCTGACAACGACAGTGAAGACACTGGAAATGGTAATGACGATGAAGGACCGGGAAGTGACAATGATGGTGATGATAACGATGGAACTACTAACATAGATGGTAGTGACAACGGATCAGACGATACTAAGAAGAAAACAAGTGATGAAAACGAAAAAGGTGGAGAACTGCCTAAAACAGCTACGAATACTCCTGTGATCCTCTTACTTGGTTCGATCTTAGCTTTGGCTGGAGGGGCATTAGTCCTTTTCAGAAAGAAACAAGTGATGATTGAATAAAAAATTATGAATGAGGCACGCATGCTGTACGAGTGATGGTATGTGTGCTTTTTACCAAAAAACATGAAAATATCATCATCAGTTTATCAATGCGCTAATACAAATAAATAAAGCATTTTTAAAAAAAGAAAACAAAAAAGAAAGCGCTTACAGTATAATGGAGTTGAAAGGAGGTTATTAAATATTCAAAGATTTCAAACAACCGATAAAGGCAGAGTCGTATGGTCATGTTTGATGACTGAAAAGTGTGAAGCTTTATTTATGGAGGTGTAACTTCAATGGCTGACTTTATTAAAAGTCAATTTTCAAAATTATCCGCAAATAAAACTGTTTTTATATCGATTATTTTAGCATTGTTTATACCAGCATTGTATGGGGCTATTCTTCTAACCTCTAAGATGCATCCTACTGACCACATGGATAACTTGCCAGTTGCAGTCGTGAACGATGACGTTGGTGTGATGTCTGATGGGGAGCCGTTACATGTCGGTGATCAATTAGTTGAAAGCCTGAAAGAGAGTGAAGCGTTAGGTTGGGATTTTGTAGATTCATCGACAGCGATGGAAGGGTTACAAAATAATGACTATTACATGGTGATCGTCATTCCCGAAGATTTCTCACAAAATGTAACGACGCTAACTGAACCTGATCCGAAAAAGCTTCAATTGAAATATATTCAAAATGAAGGACTTAACTTTACTGCTGCAACGATTACAGATACGGCTGCGAATACAATTAGCCAACAACTTGAACAAACGATTATTCAGCAATTTGCTACGGAAGTTGTCGGTCAAGTCGGCTCAGGACTTGAAGAAGCTGCTGATGGTTCCGAGCAACTTGCAGACGGAACAGTTGAGCTTCAGGAAGGGACAGAAGAATTAAATCAATCCGTTACGAGTAAGACAGCCGATATTGAAAGATTAGCTGCCGGTTCACAAGAGCTCAATGATGGAACAAATGAATTAAATCAATCCGTTACAAGTAAAACAGGTGATATTGCAAGATTAGCTTCGGGTTCAAGAGAACTTAAAGACGGTACGAACCTATTATTAAGCAATTTAAAAGGAAACTCTGGAGACATTAAAAAACTAGCTGATGGATCCAAGGAACTGCATAAAGGTACTAGTACGTTAAAAGGCGGAACAGGGCAGATTTTAGATGGCTTGAAAGATGCTAAAAGTGGAAGTTCACAGCTTTACAACGGTCTGTCGAAGGAAGTTGTTCCGGGAAGTAAAGATCTAGCTGAAGGAAGTTCTAGACTAGCTGAAGGAAGTGTAGAGCTCGCTGCAGGTGTAGAAGAAGCCCAAGCCGGAGTAGGAGAAACTATAGAAAGCATAGAGCTGCTATATAATGGATTAAAAGATTTACTACCTTTAGGAACACCAGCAGTTAAAGAAAACCCTGTTTATCAAATGATTTTAAACCAGCTTGAGCAGAACCTTGCTGAAGCTCCTAATAAGCAGAAAGATTTTCAAAGGTTAGTGGATGGCGCTAATGAATTAAAAGCTGGTGCCAATGAACTAAACGCTGGTGCCAATAAATTACATCATGGATTGTCTACTCAATTTCAACCAGGGTTAAAAAAATTAGATGCTGGTCTTTCACAACTAGTTGCGGGGCAAAATAAAGTCGTTGCAGGAGTAACTGAATTACAAGCTGGCGCAAAACAAATCGCTGACGGTAATGCAGGCGTGAGAAGTGGTTGGAATGAGCTCACAAGCGGTGCAGCACAGCTTGATGATGGAGCCTCTCAAATTGCAGATGGTAATGTTCAAGTAAACGAAGGTTGGAAACAATTAGCTGTTGGATCTACGAAACTCAATGTTGGTGCAGGCCAAATTGCCGAAGGAACTGCCCAAGTAAACGAAGGTTGGAAACAATTAGCTGATGGTTCGACACAGTTAAACGATGGAGCCATCCAACTTCGCGATGGCGGTCAGGAACTTGCTGAAGGATTGAAAGCAGGTGTAGAGAGTATTGCGCCGTTAAAAGATAACGAAGAAAATATTGAAATGTTTGCTTCTCCTGTAGAGCTTGCGGCTGAAAAAATCAATAGCCCAGAGTATTACAGAGATACGACAGCGCCATTTGTTATGTCTCTCGGTTTATTTGTCGGGATTTTGATTTTGTCGCTCTTTATGAACTTTAACAGACCAGCAGATGTTTCACCGATAAGATGGTTTGTTGACCGATTTGTGAACTTATCATTGTTGGCTATTATTCAAGCTGTATTGTTGTTAATTTATGCACTTGTTTTTATCCGAATGGGAGCAACAAATCCTGGATTGTTAGTGCTCACCTTAATTGTTGCGGCAATCTCATTTTCTGCAATCGTTTTATTCCTTGCTTCCGTTGCCGGGAATGTTGGAAGATTTATTGCCGTTGCCTTTGTTCTTATGCAAGTACCGACAACAGGTGGAGATCTACCCATCATCATGCTAGGTGATGGACTCAGAAGCTTAACACCGTTTTTACCTTTTAAATATTCAATTGCAGGAATTCGTACATCATTAATGTTAGGAAATACCGAGCAAATCTTCTTTAACGTCGTAATTTTGTTAGCATTTGGTGTTGTTGCATTGGCGTTAACTTATGTCGTTTATCTATTTAAAAAGGATAAAGACGTGACCCATTTTGAAGAAACAGAGGCAACACCTGGAAGTGCGTTTTAAAAAGTTCATATAAAAAAGCGGGCAAGGAACTTCTTTGCCTGCTTTTAATTTGATTTAAAATAAAAAGCGCAGGACCATCATCGATAGTAATCCTACGATGACTGTTCCGAGTAAGCTGCGTGTTAAAATAGCTGTTAAAAATGCGGGAATACATGCAAATAATTCTAGTTTATTGTCTATGAGTGAAAATTCGTTGTCTGACAAAAGTAACTCTTGTGCAAGCAAAGCAGCCATTACGGCAACAGGAATATGTTTTAACCAGTTAATTGCCCATTTTGGTAATTCAATTCGGCTTAATAGCATCAGCGGAAGAACTCTCGGAATAAACGTGACGATCGCACAACCGATGATAATGAATAAAATATACGAGTTTATATCCATTTTTCAATCACCATCCCGATCGTTGCGCCTAATATCGTAGCGACGATAATGCTTGTACTACCTGAAAATAAGAAGCTTACAAGTACGACAATCATCACAGCGCTTAGCCCAACGAGAATATCGACAAAATATTCTTTTCTACTCAGCATTTGTAAAACGAGTAATCCGATGAACATAGCGGGCAACGCAAAATCAAGTCCGTACGCTTCAGGATTTGGGATCCACTTTCCGAAATAAGCTCCAGCAATATTGGCGACTAGCCAATTCAAATAGGCTGTAATGTTTAAACCGAGCATCCAATAAAAGCTTGCACGTTCTTTGCCTGGAAGTTTATTGATGGCAACTCCAAATGTTTCGTCGGTCAAATGCGTTCCGATAATCATATTTTTCCATGGGGACAAGTGACGAAAATATGGAGAGATGGCAGCACTTAGCAAGAGATGTCTCAAGTTCACAAAAAAGATCGTAACGATAATCGCAGAAATCGGATGGGAAGCGGCAATTAAACCGGCAGCAATAAATTGACCAGAGCCCGCATAAAGGAGCAAACTCATAAGTGTAATCTCTAAAATGCTTAAGCCAGCGGTTTTTTGGACGACTCCCGCTGCAAATCCGATACTTAAGTAGCCTAATAATGTTGGAACACAATCTTTAACTCCTTGCCAAAATTGTGCAGCGTTATTAGCCGAGGTGTATTCTGAAAGTGTAAGGGAGTCTCGTTGCTTCACACCTCTCACTCCAATCTAGATTGTCATCAATTGAAAATACGGCTCATGAACAGATGAACCGTTTTCCTTATCCGTATTATAGTTGCTTTCTTAATTGACTTAACTCTTTTTCAATAGCTTCTAATCGTTCTTCAGCTTTTGTTGTACGCTGACCAACAGATTCTAGTTTTTCAAGGTCATTTTGAACACGAATATAATCCATTTTTAGCTCAGCAATTTTCTGTTCAATTTCTTTTCTCTCAGAAGACATACGCTCACCTCATATTAATATTAAAAGTCACATTCTGTGGGACAAAGTCTCGCTTTATAGTGTATCTGCGTTTTTATGATTAAGCAAACGATTTATATAGTATTGTAAAATCGTGTAGCCTTCATTGTTTGAACGGCATGACATGTATTAAGCTAAAATGTGTGAAAATAAAGAAATTAATGAACCACTTTACAAAAGTACAGGTTGTTTATATAATGATATTCGTCAGTTTCTAAATGACGGAAGATAATGGCCCGTTGGTCAAGTGGTTAAGACACCGCCCTTTCACGGCGGTAACAGGGGTTCGAATCCCCTACGGGTCACCATATTTTCCACCGAACGGGTCTAGCTCAATTTGTAGAGCAACGAGCATAACATCTTCCGAATAAGCTGCGAGTAACCCCGAAGCATTGACATCTGAGAAAATTGCTAGCAGATGCAGGGGTAAACGTTAAGTGGAAAAGCTTCGTTTTATTATCATGCCGGTCTAGCTCAATTGGTAGAGCAACTGACTTGTAATCAGTAGGTTGGGGGTTCAAGTCCTCTGGCCGGCATACTTTTTTGGAAAACCGAGTTCAGAAGCCAGAAGTCAGATTGGAATGATAATGATCTGGCCTCTGGTTTCTGTGTTCTGATCTCAGGAAACGGAGGGGTAGCGAAGTGGCTAAACGCGGCGGACTGTAAATCCGCTCCCTTAGGGTTCGGCGGTTCGAATCCGTCCCCCTCCATCATACATCGATGTTTCATGCTTACGAATGTATATGTGCGGAAGTAGTTCAGTGGTAGAATATCACCTTGCCAAGGTGGGGGTCGCGGGTTCGAATCCCGTCTTCCGCTCCAACATGCCAGAAGTCAGGAGTTCCAAGCTAGAACTGATTTGAATCTGGCGTCTGAAATCCAATATTTGTCTTGGGGCCTTAGCTCAGCTGGGAGAGCGCCTGCCTTGCACGCAGGAGGTCAGCGGTTCGATCCCGCTAGGCTCCATTTAATAGTTTTATTTGGTTTTATGAAGTGTCAAAATCCTTAAGCGGTAGGGGTTTTGACATTTTTTTATTTCGACTCTATTATATTTGTTGAGGTAAAGATGTTTTCTGAATTTTATCCAAACAAATAAATACACGCATTGTTTGTTAAATATTTATAAACGTACAATTTATGTAACTGCTCAATTTCAAGAATTTGTAAAAGACTTTTTAGATGTTGAAAAAAATTAAAAGTGAATTTAGTAAACATCGTGGTACGAATAAATTTTCAGGATATCCAATTAAGGAAATGTACAATGCTATTAATTAAAGGAAGACTATTTTGTTTATGACTCTGCAGTTATTAATCAATCATAAAAACAATAATTATATCGCCGAATGAGTAGAAGGACTAATAGAAGAGTGTTAAGCAAAATATTTAATTCGTATGGATGAGAGTATGCATCGTTAATAAGCAATTCGGTTCGGTCATGATGAAATTTATTTAGAAAGATTCCAATCGGACTTTATTTTATATTCGAAAACCTGATTATTTTGCTCAGCTCTTTATGAATCTTGAGGTCGAAATATAGAGGAAGAACAATAGAAAGAAGATTTACTTCCTTATATAAATGAGCATGAAACTGAAATCGAGTTTGAAGATGGGAGGCGTGAGATTAAAAGGTGTTAAATCAATGAACGATTAGAAATATTGGGAATATTACATTTAGAAAATTGTTTAAAGGGTCGAGTGTTAATTTTTTATAAAAACTATTAGAGGTGTTACAAATGGATGCAGGAACGATAAGGTTGCTTGAGTTTTTATACCCTCCTAAATCTGTATTTCGAATACCTGTCTATCAAAGAAGATATGAATGGACAGAGGAGCAGATTAATCAATATTTTAATGATATAGAAAAAATTGCTTTAAATAATGATATCGAAGGACATTTTTTAGGAACGATTGTATTTGTTAAAACTTCTTTTCCGAGCATGGGTAGCGATTATATCATTATAGATGGACAACAAAGAATTACAACGACTTTTTTATTTTTAAAAGCAATCTATAATTCAATTGATAATGAAAATACACGAGCAGATATCAAAGAAACATATTTTGAGAATAGAAACGTTGAAGAAGAGTACAAATATAAATTAATATCTGTAGAAGATGACCGAAAAGACTTTTTAGAATTATTAATTCATAATGAGTATGATAAACCATCGAAAATTCATATGAATTATAAACGATTAATTTACTTAATTCAACATTCAAAAGCTACTAGTGAACAATTGTTTGATGCTCTTCAAAAAATTAGAATTGTTTATATTGAACTTGAACAGGGAAAAAAAGAAGAAAATCCTCAGGTGATTTTTGAAAGTTTGAATTCAACTGGACTATCTTTAACAGAATCAGATTTAATTCGCAATTTTTTATTAATGAATGAAAAACCAATGGTGCAAGAACATTTATATAAAAATTATTGGTTATTAATCGAAGAAATGTTAACGAATGCAAAAATATCAGATTTCATTCGAGATTATTTAACGATGAAAACAAGTGCTATTCCAAATAAAAATAAAGTTTACCAAAATTTCAAACATTATATGATAAAAAATCAAATTTCTAGTGAAGTAATTTTAGCAGATCTGCTAAAATTTGCGCGTTACTATAATGAATTATTAAATCCGAATAATAAAAATAAAATTGTTCAAAATCACTTAATGATGATTATTCAGTTAAAGTCTACGGTGACGTATCCGTACTTATTACGCCTATTTGATAAATATTACGATAAAAATGAAATTAATAAGGAACAATTTATAAATATTTTAACAATCATTAATTCTTATTTAATCAGAAGGTCGATTGTCAATTTCCCTACAAATGCTTTGAATAAAGTATTCAGTACAATTGGAAAGGATGCGGATAAAAATAAAGAAAAACGAACAGAAGAAGAGTCTGTTATGGAGTATTTGTTAAGTCGAACAGGTAGTGCATTGTTTCCAAGAAATGAGAAATTAAAAGAAAGTATTCTTAATGATGATATGTATAATCGTAATCATCGTTTAGCTAAATTGATACTTAGTCAAATCGAAATTCAAACGCATAAAGAAATAGTGGACTTTGAAGAAGTGACGATTGAACACATTTTACCAGCTACTTTAACTCCTAGTTGGCGGGTAGAATTGGGCGATAATGCTATTGATGATCATAAACTCTATAAAGATGTATTAGGAAATTTAACGTTAACGAATTATAATTCTGAGTTGTCCAATAAGTCTTTTAATGACAAAGTGACTTATTATCAAGATTCAAATATTAAATTAACTCGAGAGGTATGTCGTTATAATACTTGGAACAAAGAATCAATTCACCAAAGAGGTATAAATCTATATAAAAAAATCATTGAGATATGGCCAATCCCTGAAGATAGATATGACAAAGGTAAGGAAAAAGAAATAATAGGCGATACATATTATTCTGTTTTTGAATTACTTTCAGTCACAGGTAAAAAGCCAAAAGTTTTAGTAATTGCTGATGAAGAATTTATTGTGAACTCTTGGAAACATACATTAATTACTTATTTAAATTGGCTAGCAGACTTTGATATTGAGCAATATCTCGAACTACCTAAACAAAAATCTTTTCAAAAACTTCTATCTTATACAGACGAGGTTTTGAGGAAAAGTGAAGAAGTAATGAGCATTTTTGTTGAAACGAACTTGAGTGCACAGTCTATCTATAATTATATTAGTTCGTTAACGGAGTATTACGACATGGAAGATGATGTGTTCATTCGTTTAGATTTTTAATGTTAATGTGAGTTGTATATTTGTCTGTATAATAAACAAATCGAGTGAAATTCATGCATTATTTACTAGACTACTTTGCTTTTTGCTTCATCTAGATTGCTTAAAACTAAAAATCAAAATGCAGAAAGGGTCAAAGGTATCATAAAAAGGAATAATATTTTTGGGACTCCCCGCTAGGCTCCATCCGAGGAACCTTAAATGTTAAATTTAAGGTTCCTTTACTTTTTGGTATGATTGAAATTATATTAGCGAATTATGCAAGGGTGGAAGGGGAATATCCTATGAAAAAACCGATTTCAATTATTGGCGTTCCGATGGATTTAGGTCAGGCGAAGCGCGGGGTTGATATGGGGCCGGCAGCAATGCGGTATGCGGATGCGCTTGAACGCCTGATTGGATTAGGTTATGACGTCGAAGATCTTGGAGATCTTGAAATTGAACGACCTCAAGTGAAAGAAACGAATGAAAAATTAAAAAACTTAAAAGAAGTGGCGAGAGCAAATCGTAAATTAGCGTCACTTGTTTCAGATGTTGTCAGCAAAGGACACTTTCCGCTTATTTTTGGTGGGGATCATAGTATCGCGATCGGTTCGATTGCTGGGATATCAAAATACTATAAAAATCTAGGTGTGATTTGGTTTGATGCTCATGGAGATATGAATACGAAAGAAACGTCCCCAACTGGTAACATTCACGGCATGCCTTTGGCAGTAAATCTTGGAATGGGTGACGATATTTTAACGAAAATTGAGAGCGGTTCTCCGAAAATAAAGCCAGAGCATCTTACGATCATTGGGGTACGTTCACTCGATGAAGGTGAGAAGCAAATGATTCGTGATTTCGGCATCACTGTCTATACGATGCACGAAGTTGATCGGCTAGGAATGGCTTACATTATGGAAAAAACGATTGCGTATTTCTCAAAACATACAGACGGCGTACATATAAGCTTTGATCTTGATAGTCTTGACCCCCTTGATGCGCCAGGAGTTGGAACCCCTGTGTTAGGCGGATTAACGTATCGTGAAAGTCACCTAGCTATGGAAATGTTAGCCGAATCCGGGATCGTAACTTCCGCTGAATTTGTCGAAGTGAATCCGATTTTGGATGAGCGGAATAAAACGGCACAGACAGCGGTTGCTCTTATCGGTTCCTTATTTGGGGAAAAATTACTATAGCTAGCTGTTCATGTGATATAATGAAATGGTTATGATCGTAACAAGTCGTCCAGCAGGGACGGCGTAATCCTGTGATAAAGAAACGCACTGGAGGATGACGAATGTGGCCTCTCAATGAATTGAACTTTTCGAACTTCATAAGTGATTTTGGAGATGTGATCGACATCTTACTCGTCACTTATGTAATCTATAAATTAACAATGCTTATACGCGGAACGAAAGCGATTCAACTGTTGAAAGGGATTTCTGTCATTATTGCCGTCTGGTTTTTAAGCAGTGCTTTCCAGTTACAGACGTTAAAATGGCTCGTTGAACAGGCGATAAATTTTGGTTTTTTAGCGATTATTATTATTTTCCAGCCTGAGTTACGACGAGCGCTTGAACAGCTTGGACGTGGTCGTTTTTTTACGCGATATGCGACAATTGAAGAAGACGAATATAAAGATGCGATCGATGCTCTCGTTAAAGCTTCTACATATATGGCTAAACGACGAATCGGTGCGTTAATTTCCATTGAGCGTGAAACAGGAATGAATGAATACGTAGAAACGGGCGTGCCGGTTCAAGCAAAAATTACGTCTGAATTGCTCATCAATATTTTTATTCCGAATACACCCCTTCATGATGGCGCAGTTATCGTGAGTAAAAACAATATTTTAGCAGCAGCATGTTATTTGCCCTTATCTGAAAGCCAATTGATTCCGAAAGAGTTAGGGACGAGGCACCGGGCTGCAATCGGAATAAGTGAAGTGACGGACAGTTTAACGCTTGTCGTTTCAGAAGAAACGGGTCAAATTTCATTAGCCAAAAATGGAGAACTTCATCGAGACTTAGATGAAGAACAATTAAAACGATTGTTAACGACTGAACTCCATCGTCAAAGCACAACAGCTTCGTCACGTTGGCAATGGAGGGGGAAAAATAATGGATAAACTGTTGAAAAGCAACTGGTTTGTCGTCTTAATTTCCTTTATATTTGCACTGATGCTTTATGCAACCGTAGCAGTACCAAAAAATATGCAGAATTCAGGTTCGGAATCGCGTAATCAAGTTGGCCAAGAGCAGTTGGAAGATGTAGAAGTGCATGCTTATTACGATGAAGCGAAATACGTTGTTTCAGGTGTGCCTGAAACGGTTGACGTCACGTTATCCGGTTCACCGACACAGTTGTTTATGGCTAGAATGGAAAAAAATTTAGAAGTGTTTGCGGACTTGAACAACTTAAGTGTTGGGACCCATACGGTTCGACTTCAGCATCGTGGGTTATCAGATGGAATTGATGTGGCCATTTATCCAGCGTCCATAACAGTAACAATTGAGGAACGAGTGAGCAAAGATTTTCCAATTACAATAGAGTATGTAAATAAAGATAGTTTGCCCGAAGGTTACAATGTAAGTGACGCGGTCGTGTCACCGACGAAAGTGACGATTTATGGAAGTGAAAGTCAACTCAATCAAATTGCGTCAATCAAAGGATTTGTTGATTTGGACGGAGCACAAGATACATTTATGACAAGTGTTCCAATTAAGGTGTACGACAAGAATGATAATGAATTAACTGGTTTTTCACTAAATCCGAATGTCGTTGATGTTGAAATACCAATTGTATCTCCGCATAAGTTTGTACCGATAAAAATAAATCGGGAAAATAGCTTACCTGATGGTCTCAGCATTGAATCGATATCAGCAAACCCAGAAACGGTTGTTATTTTCGGTTCAAAGGGTGACATTGAAAAAATTGAGTTCGTTGAAGTTGCAGTCGATTTGAATAAGCTGTCTGATAAAGACGGGAACAGTGTAACGCTAACCGTTGACATTCCGTTACCGAAAGGAGTAAAACGAGTTGAGCCTGAACAAATTGAAATTACCATTGAACTAGGAAAGAAAGAAACAAAAACAATTAAAAATGTTCCGCTTGAAGTGAATGGTTTGCGTGAAGGGTTGACGGTTTCTTTTATCGATCCGAAAGATGGAGAACTGGATGTTGCCATGAGTGGAGCAAAAACAATTTTAGAACGTATTACAGCAAAGGATATTCATGCGATTGTTGATGCTTCAGGGTTAGGAAAAGGAGAACATAGTGTTGAAGTAAAGTTTAACGGACCCCAAAACGTATCATGGCAGAAAAGGAAAACGACGATTTCAATTCATTAATGGTTGTTATTGTAAAAGAGGAGTGAATGAAATGGGGAAATATTTTGGCACAGATGGTGTCCGTGGAGTTGCAAATCGTGAACTCACCCCAGAACTAGCATTTAAAATTGGAAGATATGGTGGTTATGTTTTAACAAAAAATTGTGAAGGTAAACCGAAAGTGCTAATTGGTCGTGACACGAGAATTTCAGGTCACATGCTTGAAGGGGCACTGATTGCAGGGTTGCTTTCAATTGGCGCTGAGGTGATGCGTCTCGGTGTTATATCGACACCGGGGGTTGCGTATTTAACAAAAGCGTTAAATGCTCAAGCCGGTGTTATGATCTCAGCATCACATAATCCGATGCAAGATAATGGGATTAAATTTTTTGGTTCTGACGGGTTTAAGCTTTTAGATGAACAAGAAGCTGAAATTGAAGCTTTGTTGAATGAAGATAACGATCACTTACCTCGTCCAATTGGCGAAGACCTAGGTGTAGTGAATGACTACTTTGAAGGAAATCAGAAGTATTTGCAATATTTAAAGCAAACGATCGATGAAGATTTTTCAGGTTTAGTCATTGCCCTTGATTGTGCACATGGAGCGACATCATCCCTTGCTCCTCACTTATTTGCTGATTTGGAAGCTGAGATTGTGACAATGGGTACAAATCCGAATGGGCTAAATATTAACGCTGGTGTCGGCTCGACACATCCTGAAGCATTAATCGAATTAGTGAAAGAAGAACATGCTGACATCGGTTTAGCGTTTGACGGTGACGGTGATCGTTTAATTGCTGTTGATGAGAATGGCACGGTTATCGATGGCGATAAAATTATGTTCATCTGTGCTAAGTTTTTCAAAGAACACGGACTGCTTAAGAACGATACTGTTGTGTCTACCGTTATGAGTAACTTGGGTTTTTATAAAGCATTAGAAACCAATGGTATTCAATCTAAACAAGCGGCAGTCGGTGATCGGTATGTGATGGAAATGATGCGTGAAGGGAATTTTAATCTCGGTGGTGAGCAGTCGGGTCATATTATTTTTCTTGATTATACGACGACAGGTGACGGGATGCTGTCAGCTTTGCAACTCGTTAACATCATGAAACGGACAGGCAAAAAGCTATCTGAGTTAGCAGGAGATATGCAAACGTATCCACAACGTCTCGTTAACGTAAAAGTAACGGACAAAAATCGTGTACTTGAAAATGAGCGAATAAAACAAACGATTGATCAAGTTGAACGGGAACTAGGCAAAGATGGGCGCGTACTCGTACGACCATCTGGCACAGAGCCACTCGTACGAGTGATGGTTGAAGCCCCGTTAAAAGAACAATGCGACGAATATGTACAAAAAATTTCGAGCATTGTTCAAGACGAAATGGGAATAGAAGAAAACTAATTTTGTAGAGGCGAACCATTCAGTTTAAATACTGATATGGCGCCTTTTTGTATTTCCATCTATAACCTATTAGAAAGAAATAAAGCTCATAAATTAAAGACTTGCTCGTCTGCAAGTCTTTTTCGCTTCAGCTGGGAAAAAGTGTAAAATATTTAACTGAATTATAGACTGTTATGAAATGGGGATGATAAAATGTACAGTCTTAACTAATTGTAAAGGAGTTGTTGCTATGGCTACTCGGTATCGTTGTCCAAATTGTCGAACAAATCGTTCTCGTTTTAACATTATTGAACAAAATGCTTATGCAGTAAAGCTTGATCCTCAAACAGGTCAAATTATTGAAAAGTACGAAGCTGGTGTTAATCCTGGTCCGTTTCACAAAATGTATAGTGGACCAGAAAGAAGGCTACAATGTGCGGTCTGCGGATTGAACGAAAACGAACAAACGTTTATTAAATTTGGAGAGAAACAGGAGAGATAAAAATTGAATAAAGACATGAGTTACGGAAGTGATTATAAATATATTCCGACAACTTCAATTGGAAGTGGCATCGGTATTGAATTACTTCCTGATTTATATTGTTATACAATTCAAATCGTGAATATCGTGTTAGTCGGGAAGCCCGAGACAAATGAGTTTGTATTAGTTGATGCCGGCATGCCAGAGTCGGCGAATAAAATTATTTCAGTTGTAGAAGGTCGTTTCAAAAAGAATAGTCGACCGAGAGCGATAATTTTAACACATGGACATTTTGACCACGTTGGAGCTGTCATTGAGCTTGTTGAGTATTGGAAAATTCCTGTTTATGCACATGAATTAGAACTACCTTATTTAACAGGGCAGAAAAGCTATCCTAAACCCGATCCATCAGTTGAAGGCGGAATCGTTGCAAAGTTGTCTCCGATGTTTCCGAATGAATCGATTGATTTAGGGACGAATATTCATCTTTTGCCTTCAGATGGATCTGTACCACACATGCCTGGATTTCGCTGGATTCATACACCAGGACATACACCTGGTCACGTTTCGTTATTCCGAGAGAATGATCGATCGCTCATAGTAGGAGATGCGTTTGTTACTGTTAAGCAAGAATATTTGTATAAGGTGATAACACAAGAAAAAGAAATGAGTGGACCACCACGCTACTTGACGACAGATTGGAAAGCTGCAAAACAATCTGTTGAAAAACTAGAAGCTTTAAAGCCGTCTGTTGCGGTAACGGGTCACGGGGCACCGATGGAGGGGAATGAGCTTTCAAGCAATTTAAAAATGTTAGTTGAAAAGTTTGATCAAATGGCAGTTCCGAATTATGGAAAATTTGTTGACAATGATCGATTACATTAATGGGCTATTATCATGAAAATCATTATTTTGACAGGGAGAAATGTTCAATGCAAAAAACGAAGCGATTACCACGTGAAAAAGGATTCGATCATAGCATCAATTTAATGAGAGAAGGATATCGCTACATCTTGAACCGAAGACAAAGTCTTCAATCAGATTTATTTGAGACTCGATTAATGGGACAAACAGCGGTTTGCATGGGTGGTAAGGAAGCAGTCAAGCTTTTTTATGACAATGAAAAATTTCAAAGACAGGGTGCAGCGCCAAATCGTGTACGCGAAACGCTATTCGGAGAAAAAGGCGTTCAGACGTTAGATGGTGAAGCACATAAGCATCGAAAGATAATGTTTATGTCGCTTATGTCTTCTGAAAAACTAGCAGATCTGGCGAATTTGACAAAAAAAGCATGGGAGCATGCTGTTCGAAACTGGGAACAAACCGAGCAAGTTATTTTATACGAGGAAGCTAAAAAAATGTTTTGTCAAGTCGCTTGCGAATGGACAGGTGTTCCACTAAAAGATAACGAATGGCATGAACGAACTGATGCCTTAAGCAGTTTGTTTGAGTCTCCTACAAAAATTGGACCGAATCATTGGCGTGGTCGTCACGGAAGAAATGTAGTTGAAAATTGGATTGCTAAAATTATTACAGACGTTCGGGAGGAAAAGTTAAAGCCGATGGAGGGAACAGCGTTACATACGTTTTCATGGCATCGTGATGTTAATGAGCAACTGTTGTCTCCTGAAGTTGCGGCAGTTGAAGTAATTAATATTTTACGTCCGATTATTGCGATTGCAGTTTATGTTTGCTTCATTGTACTCGCTTTAAAACATTACCCAAACGACAGAGAGAAAGTCATTTCTGACTTTGAACAGTATGCAGACCCGTTTATCCATGAAGTACGACGCTTTTATCCGTTTTTTCCGTATACAGCCGCACGTGTAAAACAAGACTTTACGTGGAACGGTTTTACGTTTAAACGAGGTACGTTAACATTGCTTGATTTGTATGGAACAAATCATGACCCAAAACTTTGGGAAAACCCCGATTTGTTTAAGTTGGATCGTTTTATTGAAAAAAATGAGCATGTTTTTACACTCATTCCGCAAGGAGGAGGAGAATATGTCACTGGACATCGGTGTGCTGGAGAAGCAGTTACGATTGAAGTGATGAAAATGAGTCTAAATTTTCTTGTTAACCGAATCGAGTATAAATTGCCTGAGCAAGATTTAAGCTATAGCTTAGTTGATATGCCGAGCATTCCGAAAAGCAAAGTTATATTAACGGATATAAAGAAAAAAAGATAAAGCCGGTAAGTGATCGGCTTTATTCTTTGATGCCTTCAAGCCATTCAGAGTAACAGATATCACACAATGTTTCTTCTCGTTCTTTGGCTTCGTAAAAAAAAGAAATATAATGAAAATTTCGTTCTTCAATGACATCATCACAATTGAAACAGGTGCTTTCCACTTTGTTCACCTTTCTTTATCCATAGTTTCAAAAATTTTTAACGTTAGTTTTTCCAAATAACAAGTGAAACATGCAAGGCAATTTTTATTTGTGAAACAAATTTTTTTACGATACAGTAATAGAATGAACTGTTTCTAAGGGTGACATAAGTGCCGCAAGCTTTGAACGCAGATGAAACCACAACATCGCAAGGTACCTATTCAAGCAGTTGCATCATCAGCATTTGATGAAAATGACGTTCCTGTGCAAATTATTTTAATCGAAAGCGGTGTTTAAGTTGTTACAGGGGAGCGGATCATTCCTGATTTTATGAAGCGGGATAATTGAATGTATTAAATTTTGTAACTCCATATGTAAAAGGTAGAGTGCTCGACATCGCATGTGGCTCGGGCGATGGGCCTATTTTGTTGCAAAAATGTGTAAACACGATTGTGAAGAAATTGTCGGAGTCGATATTGACCACGATACAATTCAGTATGCAATGAAACGTTATTAACATCCTCTTGTAACTTAGCAAAGAGAGAATGCTCTATTACCCTCATTCAAGAAATCGGACAGTTCGATACGGTTATGAGTTTTGAAACGCTAGAGCATGTAAGCCGACGAGAAACAGTTTGCTAAACAAATGTACCGCTTTTTTAAAGCCTGGTGGTATATTCATATTGTCTACTCCATTTGGGGAAGGAAGAAGTAAACCGTACTGTATCCGATTTCATTATTTTCAACTGACTCGTGAAGAATTCGAGACGCTATTTCGTTCTCTGCCCTTTGAACAAGTGCAGTTTTATGAACGCGGGGAGTGACATTTGAGCAGCCTAGTGAAGGTGTAAAGTATAATTTTGGCATTGTCGTTGCTAAGAAATAATAACGTAAGTATAGAAAGGAAATGGTGAAACATCCATGTACCGAGCATTATCGATTGCCGGAGCCGCTGCAAGAAGCGGAGCTGGTATTCAAGCAGATCTAAAAACATTTCAAGAACTAGATGTTTATGGAATGAGCGCAATTACAGCAATAGTTGCGACTCACCCGGAGACGAAGAAAGGGATTTTTCCTCATTCACTTGAAGTGATTGAAGCACAGTTGTATACAATCTTAAGAGATATTGGCGTTGATGCGCTCAAGACAGGCATGCTGTTCACTGAAGAAGTGATTACACATGTAGCGAATTGGCTTAAAAAGGCTGAAACGGACAATATCGTCGTCGATCCAGTCATGATTGGAAAAATGGGTTCAGCATTATTAAAAGACGATGCAATCGATGCAATGAAAAAGAAGCTTATCCCGCTCGCGAAAGTAATTACGCCGAATATGCCTGAAGCGGCTCGACTGCTTAACATTGACAAACTTACGACAGTTTCCGATTTAAAAGCTGCTGCGAAAGCGTTGCATGAATTAGGATCAGATTATGTGCTTGTGAAAGGCGGACGGCTTGAAGGTCCAGCTACTGACATCTTATATGACGGGAAACAGTATTATATTTTGGAGTCGCCTAGGATTAACACAATCCACACGAACGGCGCGGGTTGTACGTATTCGGCTGCAATTACAGCAGAACTTGCTAAAGGAAAAACAGTACTAGATGCGGTTGAAAAAGCAAAAAAATTTATTACAGCTGCGATCCGTCATTCATTTGGATTCAAACGGGGAGTTGGTCCGACGTATCACGCGGCATACGGAAAGTACGATGAGGCATCTGTTCTTGTGACGATTGAAAAGTAGATTTAGATAGACTGATAGGAAGCAAAAGTCGGGAAATGGGGAATGATGATGGAAACAAATATAATGATTTTACTTAAATACATTTTTTTAGGGTTATTGCAAGGGATTACGGAGCCAATTCCGATTTCATCAAGTGGACACCTCGTGTTAGCACAACATTTTATGGGGATTGCAACTGAGAAATTAACGTTTGAGCTTCTTGTCAATGCAGGATCACTCATTGCTGTTCTTATCATTTATCGAAAAGATATATGGCGTCTCATCAAAAATGGGCTTTCATACTTAACAACACGCAATGAAGCAGCGAAATCGGATTTTCGATTTATCGTTTATTTAATGATTGCGACCATTCCTGCAGGTGTAGCCGGAGTTCTTTTTGAAGAAAAAATTTCAAGTATTTTTAAAGGTGGCGTTATTGGAATTGGGATCACGCTTCTCATTACAGGAGTAGCGTTATTTCTCATTCGGAACCTTCGCGGTCGTAAACAAGATAATGATTTACGCCTTCGTGATGCAATTATCGTCGGTTTGGCACAAATGATTGCATTAATTCCAGGGATTAGCCGCTCTGGTGCAACGATTGTCGCTGCCATGGGGGTAGGTATGAAACCTGATACTGCGTTGCGGTTTTCATTTTTGCTTTATATCCCAGTTAGTGTTGGAGGTACACTCCTAAGTGTAACTGATATGATCAATGATCCTGATTTAACGACATTGTTTGTCCCCTATGTACTCGCTTTTCTCGTATCGATCATTGCATCTTATTTTGCATTAAAATGGTTTATGGGCATTATGCAGAAAGGGAATTTAATTTACTTCAGTTTATATTGTTTTATCGTTGGTACGTTAGTGATTATTTTTGCGTAATGAATAGGAAAAACCGCTTCAATGTAGTGATAAACGTTAGCTGAACAAGGGGGGAAATGTTGGTGAATAAAATTATGTTGCACATCGAGGGTTTTTCGATTTTACTTTTAAGCCTATACATGTACATGCATTTCCAGTATAGCTGGGTAATGTTTGTCATCTTGTTATTTGCACCAGATCTCTCGATGTTCGCTTATTTATTAAATTATAGAATTGGAGCGATAGTCTATAACTTCTTTCACACGTATAGTGTTGTCATTGGTTTTATTTTAATTAGTTTGTTACTAGAAAACCCACTACTCTTAGCGATTGGCTTAATTTGGATGGCGCATATTGGGATGGATCGAATGTTCGGATTTGGATTAAAGTATCCGGGTCAATTTAAAGATACTCATTTAAACCGAGTTTGAAAAAACGGGCTTTATCGATATTTACCTACGCGGGGTATAATGTTCCTTTGACGAAAGCAAAGCACTTGAAGAATTGTCATTCGCATCGTATGACAAGAAGGTTGATGAATCGGGGTGAACATCGTAAAGTAGACATGAAGGGTAGTCGAATCTACGAAATTATGTGAATAGAGGAATGAATCATGCTCGTATTTTTACTTGTTGGAATAGCTGGAGCGATCGGTGCTGTCCTTCGCTACAGTTTAAGTATATATTTTCCGTTTGCTGCTGGAGATACGTTTCCGTTCGCAACGGTCATTGCAAACTTACTTGGAAGTTTAATCCTCGCATTGCTAATTAGTTTTTTTTCAGGAAAAAGACAATTATCTGAAAAAGTAGAGGCGATCATTTATACAGGGCTTATCGGTTCATTTACGACATTTTCCGCGTTTAGTGTCGAAACACTAGAGTTGCTGCAGAACGATGCTTATTTCTTAGCATTCACTTATGTGATAATAAGTGCTGTTGGCGGCTTTTTGATCGCAATGTTCGGTTATTCGATCGGAAAACGTTTCAAAAGAGAAGGGGGTACAGCATCATGATGAACATCCTTCTCGTAGCGGTTGGTGGTTTTTTTGGAGCAATTGCCCGCTATTATGTGACACGCTCATTGACAAAAAATTTTTCTGGAACGTTTCCGCATGCGACGTTATTTGTTAATGTCCTCGGTTCATTCGTACTCGGTGTTATGCTCGGTTTTCAAGTTTCGACTACGGTGAATTTGTTGTTTGGTGTTGGATTTCTTGGAGCGTTTACAACATTTTCAACGATCAATGCTGAGCTTGTTACATTTAAACAAGAAAAAAATTGGGTTTTTTTTACAAACTACATCGTCCTCACATATTTGTTCGGGATTGTGATTGCTTTTGCCGGTTTCATGACTTCTTCGTTGATGTTGGAATTAAAAATGCACTTACAACATATTTATTTTATGTTAAAATAAATTGTTGTAGTTAATCTAGTAAACTTTTTTTTGGTCCACAGTCAGGAGGAAATAGAGTGAAAGTTTCAAAGTTCGGGGGCTCATCCGTTGCAAGTGGAGAGCAAATCCGCAAAGTGTTTGACATTGTTCAATCTGATCCAGAGCGTAGAGTCGTTGTCGTTTCGGCACCGGGTAAACGGTTTTCTGATGATGTTAAAACGACGGACTTACTCATTGCTCTAGCTGAAAAATATTTAAAAAATGGAGAAGCAAAAGCCGAACTCGAAGCGGTCATTGCCCGTTATCGTGAAATTGCAGAAACGCTTGAACTTGATAAAGAAATTGTAAATGAAATAGAGTTAGACTTTAAAGAACGTCTTGCCTTAAGCGACGATCCGGAACGATTTCTAGATTGTATTAAAGCGGGTGGAGAAGATAACAATGCGAAGCTCATCGCTCGCTATTTTCAAAGGGAAGGTGTTGCAGCGACGTACGTAAACCCGAAAGAAGCTGGTTTACTTGTCAGTGATGAAGTTGGAAATGCTCAAGTGCTTCCTGAATCATATGATCGTTTATATGAGTTACGAAATAAACAAGAGATCATTATATTTCCAGGTTTTTTTGGATATTCACCAGAAGGGAATCTCGTTACATTTCCGCGTGGTGGCTCAGATATTTCTGGTGCGATTTTAGCTGCTGCTCTTAAAGCCGATCTATATGAAAATTTTACCGACGTTGATTCCGTATATGCAGTGAACCCGAATATCGTCAATCATCCGAAAGAAATTACTGAATTAACATATAAAGAAATGCGTGAGTTATCGTATGCAGGTTTCGGTGTGTTTCATGAAGAAGCACTTGCACCGGCGTTCCGTGCGGGTATCCCTGTATGTGTAAAAAATACAAATAACCCGCTAGCACCGGGAACGATGATTGTTGCGGAACGAAAGCTTAACGGTGATCCTGTTGTTGGTATTGCAAGTGACGATGGTTTTTTGAACATTTATGTTGAAAAATATTTAATGAATCGCGAAATAGGTTTCGGACGAAAGTTGCTACAAATTTTTGAAGAAGAAGGTTTATCGTATGAACATACGCCTTCAGGCATTGACAGTCTCAACGTCATTTTGAGGGCAGATCAACTAACAGAAGATAAAGAAGCTCGGCTTATCGATCGAATTGAAACAGAACTTCATACAGACAAAGTGAAAATTGAACGGAACATTGCACTCATTATGATTGTCGGCGAAGCAATGAATCAAACGATTGGCGTTGCCGCAAAAGCAGTTACTGCGATTCAAAATGCAAATGTAAACATTGCAATGATTAACCAAGGGTCTTCAGAAGTGAGTATGATGTTTGGTGTCAAAGAAGCTGACGTCGAAAAAGCAGTAAAATCCATTTACGAAGCTTTTTTTGGATAATATAAAATTAAACATTGAAAAATCCGCTCAAAGCTTTGAGCGGATTTTATTTAGTGTGCGAGGCATGCACATATTCTATAAGGTTAAAGTCCTGAATCGTGAAGGCAGTAGTAGCGATTAGCTTAAGACAAGGGTGTCCACCGTGAGGTGGAGCCTGAAGGAAGTCGGCGGCAAATC